>JBBQIF010000038.1:0-12530 GCA_038324665.1 Bacteroidia bacterium | reverse complement strand
CCTGTTAAGATAATCCATTCACCGGATGATATTTCCGATCTGAATGGTAAAATTCTCGTAACAATTTCAACAGATCCCGGATGGGTTTCTGTATTCTCGCTTGTATTAGGCATATTGGTTCAAAGGGGAAGTGTACTCAGCCATGCAGCCATTGTGAGCAGGGAGATGAACATACCTTGTATAGTGGGCATTAAAAATATTACAAACCAGTTGAAGGATGGTGATTTGATAGAAATGAATGGTGCTACAGGTGAAATAACTTTAATTAAAAATGATTATTAAGTGTTTTCTCATATTGCTGGTTTTCTTCATTATTGCAGGGTTTGCAATTTTTTACTGGGTCAGGAAATCAGATAACATCGGTGCAGTGAAGGCGGTAATTACAAAGTACTTTTGGTATTTAATTATAGTTGTGGCAGTGTCTTTTGTTATCCTGACGGAAAGTTTTACATTAAAAATAATCTTTATTTTAACATTATTGTTGAAAGGGTTTTTGGAATTAGCGTGGTTGCAAATTAAAAGAGTAACCAGATTGGTCATACTTGTTTTATATGGGTTGCTAGGAATATTGGCAGGACTTTATTTTGTATCTTTAGATAGCCGGATCCTTTTACCTGTATATGTGTTCGTAGTTGTTTTTGATGGTATGTCTCAGATAGGAGGTCAGTTGATAGGTAAGCATAAGCTGGCAAGGCATGTAAGTCCTGCAAAAACATGGGAAGGTTTGTTGGTGGGTAGCTTTTGTGCCTGTCTCGCAATGGTCTATATTTTATCCGGCCATTGTTACCTGTCTTATTATCATTTAATCGGTTTGTGTGTATTTGCATTGGGGGGTGACCTGATAACCTCTAAAATTAAACGCATGGCGAATGTTAAGGACTTTGATAATATCATTCCCGGTCATGGCGGTGTGCTCGATAGGTTCGATAGTTTCCTGGGTGTTCTGGTTTATTTAGGATTGATAAAAATTTTTGAATTGTATATATTCTTATGTTTGGATTAAAGTTGAAAGACATACAATGGAATATTCCCAATATATTGAGCATGTACAGGCTTTGTATGTTCCCGGTAATTATGGGTTTTATATTGTTAAAGCTAGAAACCCTTTTTGTGTTTTTTTTCTCGGTTAACCTATTTACGGATATTGCAGATGGTTATATTGCAAGGCGGTTCAATTTGCAAACCAAAGAAGGTGCTATACTGGATTCCCTTGCAGATATTGGCAGTTACTTGTTGGCAATTGTTGGCATCACGATTTTTCATTTTTACCTTTTCACAGATTATGGTTATTGGTTAACAAGCTTTGTAGTATTGTATATCTTAACAATGATAGTTCCTCAATTAAGGTATGGGCGCCCTTCGGCAGGATTGCATTTATACAGTTCTAAAATTGCGGGCTATTTCCAAGGGATCTTCCTATTCGTTCTTTTTACTTTTAAGATGGTGCCTTGGCTTTTTTATGTATCAATGCTCATTGGTTATTATTCGGAAGTGGAAGGATTGATCATTAACCTTATTTCTAAACAACCTGTGCTAAATGCGAAAACAATTTTTCATTTCATGAAGAATTATAATAAACAACAATTAACTGAAACTGTTATAAAATGAATACAAAACTGGTTGATTTTTCCTTTATCCGATACGCCAACTGCTGGGAAGATACTGCGTTGTTAATCGGCAATACCAAGCCTGAATCTGGAGCCCATATTCTTAGTATTGCTTCTGCAGGAGATAATTCCTTGGCTTTTTTAGCCCATGCCCCACAATCGGTGGTAGCTTTTGATATTAATCCTACACAATTATTTCTGACAGAATTGAAACAAGTGGCCATTAAGCACCTTACCAGGATTGAAGTGCTAGAATTGCTTGGCTTTGAAATTTCAAATAAAAGGCTTGGATTATACAAGCGGATTTCACCTTATTTGTCGAAAGATGCATATAATTATTTGGAAGGATTTAAAGACCGGATTGAAAATGGGATTATTCATCAGGGGAAATTTGAAAACTATTTTCGTTTGTTCAGGACTTGGTTCCTGCCATTGATCCATTCAAATAGGACTGTCAAGGAATTATTTGATGAGAAAACTGAAGCTGAACAAATTAAATTTTACAGGAATACTTGGAATACCTGGCGTTGGAAATTGTTGTTTAAGCTATTCTTTTCAAAAAAAGTGTTGGGTAAATATGGCCGCGACCCGCAGTTCTTCAATGAAAATAGATTGCCAGTGGCAGACACTATTTTTAAACAAGCTGAAAGGCATTTGCAAAGCACCTACGTATTCAAAAATTATTACTTAGATTATCAGCTCCGAGGATCGTTTGTTGTTCAGTTGCCTTATTATCTTAGGGTTGAAAACTTTGAAGCTGTTAAGAAAAATATTGAAAAATTGAGTTTGTTTAAAGGGGGCCTTACGGACATTCCAGCAAACCTGAAATTTGATATTATGAATCTTTCCAATATTTTTGAATACATGGATGAAGCTACATTTAAAAAGCAAATCGATCATATTGCCCTGCTGAGCAATGAAAAGTCAAAAGTTGCGTATTGGAACCTGTTAGTGAAAAGGGACATCAGTGTTTTGGATAACAGATTTGAAAACTTGCCTATAACAGGTATTGATTTGTGCTTTTTTTATCAGTCCTTTAACCTTAATTCCTATTCATCTAAATGGAATTCATAGCATTAATAAAATTATCTGCTTTATTTTTATTAGCCTTTGGTATTGGGGAAATAATGTACCATTACCTCAAAGTGCCTGTTGAGATGACCCGTAAATGGAGCCATATAACAGCAGGTTTAATTTCGCTTTTATTCCCATATTATTTTAAAGAGATTCAATGGGTGATATTGTTATGTGTAATGTTTGCCATCATACTGGCGGTGTCTAAAAAGTTTAATTTGTTAAGGTCGATACATGGTGTAGAACGCAAAACTTATGGCAGCTATCTTTTTCCGTTAGCTGTTATCATTTCGTTCGCGGCATTTCAATTCAGCCACTATGATTATTTGAATTTTTATCTACCTGTATTAAGCTTGGCAGTTTGCGATTTATGCGCTGCCTTGGTGGGTAAAAAGTATCCCTTGAGAAAGGTTAAATTATATGGGGAAAGTAAGAGTATAGGTGGCTTTCTAGCTTTTATTGTTTCCTCTGTTATTTTACAAATGGTATTAATTGATGTTGGATTTCATATTTCTGTATTGCTGATAATAGGCAGCGCAATAATTGCTGCAATTGCTGAATTGTTCAGTCCCAAAGGATTTGATAACGTCACCATACCTGTAACAGTTATTTTAGTTATGTTCTGCTTTAATTTATGGAAATAACGACCTTTCATTTGGAGGAATCAGATAAGCTGGAAGACTTTTATTCCTTGCAATGGAATTTGTATACGGACAATCCCGGCTATGTAAAACAGGTTAATTTAATTGATACTATTGCTTTTGAAACAGGGTTTATTCTAATTGGTGATGGCAATACACTAGCTCGTGGTGTTGTTTATCGCACACAACTGCGCATGGAAGGTAAAGAAATTTTGTTCCTCGGGAATTTTGAGGCTTTAACATTAGAACATGGTCTTTATTTTCTTAAAAACATTAAACCGGTATTGAAAAGGTTTCTATCTGGAATGTTATTACTAGGTCCTATCAATGGCAGTACCTGGAATAATTATCGCTTGTCCGTCGGGGAAAATAGTTGCCTTTTTCCTGGTGACATTAGCAACCCCTCTTTTTATCCTGATGTTTTTGAACAGGCGGGTTTCAGTTTTTATGCGCAATACTACACGCAAGTGCAGACATCATTCTCAACAGATTTGAAAATACCTTTAGGCTACAGCATTCAATATTTAAATAAGAATGATTGGATTGATGCACTTGAAATTATTTATACTATCACAATGGCGGCTTTTGCAAAAGCACCGTTGTTTTCAAAGATCACATATGAAAGTTTTCGTAAGAAATATGTTGCAATGCTGATATCATTGGATACGAATTTAATGCCCCTAGTTCTCGATGAAAATAGTGAAATTGTAGGATATGCAGTGGCTTATTTATCCCCTTTTGATAATAGCATGACTGCAAAAACTATTGCTAGAAAAGCAGGGATACGATACGCCGGTGTTGGCAGGTTGCTGAGTGCAGAAATTATGCAACTGGCAAAAAAATACAAAGTGGATAAGCTTTACCATGCGTTTATGCACCAGGATAATTCCTCGAAGGCACTTTCTGCAAAGTACAATGCGGTTACTATAAAACAATATAGGCTTTACAAAATCAGCCTTTGATTATGGAAAATTTTAATATTGTACAACTATTTTTCAAGCAGGCCATCAGTCAACCGAGTGCTATTGCTTTCAAAACTTGCGAAAGAGATGTTACTTATGGTCAACTCCATACATTAGTTTCGCAAACGCAGGTTAAATTTGCTGAACAGGGGTTTGTAAATAGTAAAAAAGTTTTAGTGATGCATCCGCTTTCCATAGAGTTATATGCAGCTTTGTTGGCATTGCTTGCGAATGGTTGCATCTTGGTTTTTGTTGAAGAATGGACAAGTCTTGCAGATGTTCGGAAAGCACAGGAAGTGATTAAGTGTGATGGTATTTTATGCCCTACAAAAGTACGGTTGATCAGTTTGCTATACAAGCCATTCAGGTCATTGAAATGGTTAAATTCAAAACATTCGTCAAGCAATGATAAGGCATTGCCACCAATTGAATTTGTTAGCGAAAATGACGCTGCCATTATTTCATTTAGTTCTGGAACAAGTGGCAATTCAAAGGCTATTGTAAGAACCCACTGCGTAATAACAGCACAATTTGAGGCATTACAAAAACATATTAGCATTAAACAAGGCGCAATTATGATTACCAACTTCCCGGTGGTTATCCTTTTGAATCTTGGTTTAGGCATCACAACTTTTCTCTCAGAGTTTTTGAAGATCAGTAATTTACCTGCGAGTGATTTTGAAAAGATGGCATTAGAACTGAACGATAATGCAGTTTCTCACCTTGCTTTCTCACCTTTTGTTTTACAAGAAATTAGCAAAAAACTGACCAAGCCTATCTCAGTTCATCAGGTTTTATGTGGTGGTTCTGCACTTTTCCCTTCAAGAATAAGAGAAATTCAACAAAAAATATTTGCGAAAGATTTTACTATTTTATATGGATCTTCTGAAGCGGAGCCCATTGGCTATTGCACTGCTAAAAGTGCGTTGGAAAATGCTGAAGAAATGGGATTGTTTGTCGGTCGTATCGATAGCGCAACAGCCTGCAGAATTGTGAATATAAGTGTTGAAAGCATTAATGAATGCAAATCGAACGAAATTGGGGAAATACTTGTTAATGGCAGGCACGTGGTAAAAACATACCTGTCTTCTGAAGATGCCTATAAAAAGCAAAAAGTAATGTTTGAAGGTGAAATCTGGCATAGAACCGGGGATTATGGCTGCTTTAATGACAAGGGTTTTCTATTACTCACAGGTCAGCCATCTTTTGGGTATCCTCCGTATTGCCTATTAGAACTGGAAAAAAAACTAGCATCAATTGAGGGTGTTTCAGCAGGTACTATCCTAAATAAAAAATGTTTTATTCAAATGGCTAAGGATGGAAGCAAAAAAGAGATTGAGCTTAAAGTTTTGAGTCTTTTCTCTTGGGTAGAGATTCTCATTTTTGGGAAATTACCGCTTGATAAAAGGCACAATGGTAAAATAAAATACGGGAAACTTGACGCGTAATATTATTCACTATTCTAATACCAAATGCTTTGTCTTACCTAGCTCCTGGTTCAGCAATACCTTTTTATCTGACAAAAATGCGGGCAGGGTATAATCTATCGTTGCATTGTAAATGGTTAAAAGGGTGCAGTCCGGCTTTTGTTCTACAAGATAATCTCCTGAAAGTGCTTTCACCATTTCATTGATTTTGTCTTCTTTGGTGTCGCAGCATGCGGAAAAACTGATGGCCGAATTCTGCATCACATTGATCCTTATCTTGTATTTGGCGAAGGCGTCGAAAATGGCGCTTAGATTATCCTCCGCTACGAATGAATAATTTTTAGTGGAAATAGAGAGTAAAGTCTGGTTTTCCTTGATGATATAACATTCTTTGGTAAGGGCTGCGGCATCATTCTCAACAATGGTTCCTTTAGCACTAGTATTCATAAAAGAGTTCACATTCAAGCGGATGTTTTTACTCTTTAGTGGTTGTATGGTTTTAGGGTGTATGACTGAAGCGCCGTAATAGGCCAATTCAATGGCTTGGTTGTAGTTGATTGCTTCTATCTTTACAGCATCATCAAATTTCTTAGGATCAGCATTCATTATACCTGCCACATCCTTCCAAATGGTAACATCTTGTGCATCAAGGCAAAATGCAAAAATAGCGGCACTGTAATCAGAACCTTCCCGACCAAGGGTGGTGGTATTATTTTCGTCATCCCTACCGATAAAACCTTGTGTAATCACTACACTTCTGTCAATATAAGGTATCAGGATTCGTTTTATGGTTTCTTCAGTTTCCACCCACTTAATTCTACCTTCCCTGAAATTGCTGTCTGTTTGGATAAAATTGCGCGCATCCACCCATTTGTTTTTGAATTCTATGCTTTGTAGGTAATCGCTCACAATTCTGGTCGATAATAACTCACCATAGCATATAATGCCATCATAAATCTCGTCATAACTAACAGTGCTGTATTTTTTTTCTACTACACATTCTAGTTCCATTAATAAGTCTTCAATATTAGAAAAGATATGGTGCTTACTGTCTGCAATCAGGTCATTTGCAATTTTAAAATGAAAATCTTTTAGTTCTTTGATAATTGATTGCTTCTTTTCCGTTTCGTTATGCCAGAATGCTTCCACTAATTCTTCCAGTTTATTGGTGTTTTTGCCCATCGCGGAAATAATGACCAATAATTTTTCACCGGCATATTGTCCAATAATATGCCCTACATTCCTTACTGCATCAGCATCTTTAACGGATGCACCACCAAATTTAAAGACTTTCATTCTTTTGCTTATTTTTGCAAAAGTAATTAATACATATCAAATGCAGAAAAATACCGTCATTACGCTCAACCAGTTTATATCAGACGAGCAAAACAAGTTTCCATTCGTAAAGGGCAGTTTGTCCAGAATGTTCAGGGATATACAATTAGCGGCAAAAATGATCAACCGCGATGTTAGAAAGGCAGGATTGATTGACATTCTTGGAAATTTTGGCGAAACTAATATCCAGGGTGAAGAGCAAAAGAAACTCGATGTCATTAGCAATGATGTCTTTAAAAAACTAATGGACATGAGCGGAGACTGTATTTGTGTGGTATCAGAAGAGGATGATGATATCCATTGGTGCCCAAATGGCAATGATGCCAAATATATCTTGGCGATTGACCCGCTTGACGGATCATCAAATATAGATGTAAATGCTTCTATTGGTTCGATTTTTTCCATCTATAGGCGCTTGTCTCCAGATAAACCTGTTGACAATGATGATATCATGCAACCGGGTACTGAACAAGTGGCAGCAGGTTATGTTATTTATGGCACAGCTACCATGTTTGTTTATACAACAGGAAGTGGCGTTAATGGCTTTACCCTCGATGATTCCATACAGGAATTCTGCCTTTCTCACCCCGATATCAAGACTCCGCAAACAGGAATTATCTTATCTGTGAATGAAGGTAATTTGAATGAGTTTCATCCCGGTATTATTGATTATGTGGCCTGGTGCAAAGGCAATAATAAGGAAGATAAAAGACCTTATTCAGCGCGATATATAGGGTCATTGATTGCAGATTTCCATAGGAATTTACTGAAAGGCGGCATTTATTTATACCCGGCAACAATTAATGCGCCCAATGGTAAACTTAGGTTGTTATACGAGTGTAATCCCATGGCCTTTTTGGTGGAACAGGCAGGTGGTAGGGCTTCCACTGGCACCAAACGCATAATGGAGATACAGCCTGAGAGCCTTCATCAACGCACCCCTTTAATTATTGGCTCTACAGAGATGGTGAAGCAGGTGGAAGCAATGATTTCCTAATTTTTTTGATTGGTTGATTTGATAATTTGATAATGAATAAATCCTCATGCCAACTATTGTTTTTGTTTATTACTTTTCAATGGCAACAATGCTGCTTTGCGTTGCCAACTTTCTTGTGTCGAACTTATTTTATCGAAGGCTGCCAATTGTTTTAATTGACTCCCATGACCTGTATCCATCTTGAAACAAAAATAAATGCACCAATTTACACTAGCTTTAATCTGGCAAGGAGTGTGGACTTACATTTAAAATCGACCATTAAAACTAACGAGATCGTATTTGAAGGTAAGAAAACAGGTTTGCTGGATGAAGGAGATGAAATTACATGGCAGGCCACGCATTTTGGCATCAAGCAAAAGTTGAAAATTAGAATGACTGAGGTAAGGCAACCAACTTATTTCAGGGATGAAATGCTAGTAGGTGCTTTTAAATCTATGAGGCATGAACATTTCTTTTATGAAAAGGGAGACTATACGTTGATGGTTGAAGAATTCATCTACGAAGTGCCTTTTTCTATATTCGGCCAATTGTTCAACTGGTTGGTTTTAAAAAGGTATATGACGAAGTTTCTCGAGGAGAGGAATAGGGCGATAGCAGGTACTTTTTGTTAGTTTAAGTTGTCTAATTCCGAAGTGCAGAATCTCAATTAAGTTTTGATTTTTTGAATGTTTTGTTTTTAATGTTTCATCTATTCCTTACATATCTTAACCTTTAAAAGATTGATTTCTTTTGTCAGGTCTATGTCACTACTTAATTTCAGGGCTTCTGAAAGGTCTTTACAAGCCTTGTCAATAGAATTCATTGCTATGAAAATTTCGCCTCTATTTTTCAAAGCAAAAGCATTCGTTTTGTTCAGTTCTATTGATTTATTTACAGTTAGTAGGGCACTGTCGAATTGTTTTGTCCTTAATAATGCATCAGCTTTATTATTATATGCAAAGGCCATATTAACATCTAGTGATATAGCAGTGTCAAAATCAAAAATTGCTTCTTTATATCGCTTCATCTGGTTTTTTACAAGTCCTCTGTTGTTATATAAGTCAGGCATGTTAGGGTAAATCTGTATAGCTTTACTTAATTCATTTATTGCCCCTACATAATCCCCTTTTTTTTGCAAAATGATAAACCGGATATTATACGAGTGGTCTGGTCTGAAGGCAATACCATCAGCTTTGTCACATAGCATTAGTGCCAAATTTAAATGGCCTGTCTTGGCGTTTAGTAAGCTCAATCCATAATAAGATTTTTCAAATTTAGGATTTATTTCAATTGATTTGTTCAGATCAGCGGAGGCTTTATCATAGTTATCAATTTTTTGATAGGCGACCCCTCTGATGTAAAAGTTTGCCTCAGTTGGGTAAAATTTTATCGCTTTGTTATAATCAGCAAATGCTTTATCAATTTCCCCTTTCCATAATAGTGCCCGCCCGCGATTGGTAAGTGCGATTAGCTTTGTTGAATCAAGTTCTAGAATTTCCGAGTAATATTTTATTGAAGCAGACAGATCCTGCATTGAATCTGCTTGAGCTGCAAGGTGAACCAGTGCTTCAATGTCTTTTTCCTTGGCTTCAGTTTTCTTATTTTGGGAATTGCAAGCAATGAGCAATAGTATTAATGTCGAAAGGTAGTATCTCATTTAATTATTGATAATGTATTTGTAAATATTTGTAAGTGTTTATGAAGACTGTATCTTAAAAATAATTGTACTTGTTTATTGGCCATGCTGAACTTCAACATGCTTACCCAGAGTTTTAAACCGAACACCATTTGACAGTTCAACCGTAATCGTAATATGGCCCGTTTTCTGGTAGGTATATCTCTAACAGCAACATGCTTTCCAATATGAGTACCGCCAATAACCTTGCATTGGTAGCGATCCTTTAATTGTGATTTAATATTCATGATAAGACATTTTATTTAATACAAACATAATTATAAATCTCAAAAATCCCCAAATCAAACCACGAAGCAGCATTGATGCAATTGAAAAACAATTGCCAATCAATAAATTTCCTTAACCTTTCATCACCTGCCACAATACTTCCCTGCTTTTCAGGTCAAAATTGTCATTAATATGCAGCCTGTAATAAGTAATTAGTGCCTCTATGGTTTGGTGCCTTAATTCATGGTTTTGAGATAATTCATCTGATCCATGTGCTAAAATATTGTAAATTACATTACTTACAGATGGGGCCGCAGTATAGCCGATCTGACTGAAAGTATCAGAGAAAACACCATTTTGCAGATCTAGCACATACTCGTCTTGGTAAGCTTCAGTATTTGGTGCGCAGCCAAAGTGGTGAAGAATTTGCAGCATCGCTTCAGGCAATTGCCAGTAGTGGGAATGTTCATCCAGAGAAGGTATTAATTGCTGGAACAAATACCCGAACAATGAATGGTTTTGCTCGTGTTCCTTAATGATTTGTGCTACCAGTTCCGAAATAACATTATAATACGCTTGTTGACCAAATACAGTGCTGTTGAAATGATAATGGCAAGTAAGGTCCTTGATCGTATAGAGATTCTTGGCCGAACTGAAATTGAATGAAAATTCTACACAATTAAGTACCTGCAAATGGGATGGTTTAATGGCACCTTTATGCTTAAATACAGCAGGTACATGGTATCCTAACAAGCCATATTCTTCCGTAAAGATTTTAGTAATGGCTGAAGAGTCGCCATACTTGATTGTTTTAACGATTATGCCATTGGTTTTTGTCAGCAATGTGTATTTATTTTATGAATAAGATCTTACCCATACCAGTTTGTGAGCCATCCGAATTAACACAAAATGCAAGATAAACACCTGTTGCTGGCCTAGTGCCATCGAAGGTTCTGCAGTTCCAGGTAGCCATACCGCCATTGCTTGTGGTTTGGTAAACTAACTGACCATTGATATCTGTAATCTTTACCAGTGTATTATTCTCAAGGCCGGTGATGGCAATTTCACCATCAAAATCTGGACGTACAGGATTAGGGTAGATTTTAATATTCTTTAAATCTTTACTTGCATCAAGGGCGTCTCCCCTATAAGAAATAATGCCATTGTCGGTGCCGAAAAAAACCTCACCAGTTGATTCCACAATACCAATGCAATTCACATTATTCGAGAGCATGGGAGAGTTTTTCATCGTAAAATGATGGATGATGGTCTCGCCGTCCTTATCGAGTAGCCATGCTCCTGTATTGGTTCCTATCCATCTCCTGTCTGCGCCATCAAGTGTAATACAGTTAATGTATTCATTTCCTAATAAATAGCCACCAAGGTTAGTGCCAGCTTCAACAGAAATGACAATCCTTTCAAAGTCGAAACCTGCACCTTTTTGTATGTTATTAGGAGACCGTATTCTACCATATCCAAGGTCGCTACCAACTAGTAGTTCCCCATCTTTTGTAAATACAAGGGCTGTAATAAAATTAGAAGGCAGGTTGCCATTGCCAGGATTAGTAGAAAGAGCAACTATCTGATCATCTGTCTTGTCCGCCGTTCCTTTGTCATTAAAATAAACCGCACCGATACTTGTACCAGTCCGCGGTGTTATGATCCATTTATTATCTCTGCTGTCAATGCTTATTTTGCCGGCTTGCGTTACAGGTAGCTTATACCTGGACCATACACCTTTATTGGAGAATTGCAAAAAAGAGCTGTCTTCAATACCATAATTACTCGCCCACAAATTATAGTTTTTGTCAAAAGCAAGTCCGGAAATAGTAGGAAATATACCACCCCTTTTCTTAATTGGTGAATTGGTTGTATCGTAGAGAATCCTGGGAATGTCGTTCTCAAATTGCAGTAAACCGCTGGTATGCGAGGCGATAAACAATTGATTGTTCCTTTTGTTATATGCCATGTGTGTAAAGTCATATACATATTCTGTTAATGGATTTGACTCAGAATTATGCCAGTCATAATTGTCAAAAGAGTAAAATCTGTTGGCATTAAAATTGGGAGCATAGGTGGTTACAGAAAATGCCCCTGCAGAGCAATAGAGTTTATTATCCGCATTAATAAAACTGAAATTGTCTTTGGAACGCGGTCCATTGGGGTAAAAGCTTATTTCATGGCTTAGGCTTTTATATACGATGCCGTCAGAGCGACTTGCATACCAATATTCATTGTTCTTGTCTATTATACAATCGTTAAGGAATTTGATATTTGTGTAAGTTTTTCCACCCGTATTGTCTTCTGTAATAATATGTTTTCCATATACACCGATTACCATTTTATTGTGTATAACTGAAATATTTGAAATGCTAACTGTGTCACTGTTTTCATAAAAACTCCAGTTGCCATTTTTATAAACGAAAAGTTGGCTATCGAGCTCTGCATAAAGGTGGTCGTTAAATGAAGCTATGTGGGTACTCTTGTTCTTAGCAGACTTTGATATTGTCCAGTTCTTGAAGATATCTGAAAACGAGGATTTTAAAATGCCTAATCTGGTTGAAACAAAGATTGAATCATGTAGGATAGCAGAACTAAAAACCTC
>JBBQIF010000037.1:0-12537 GCA_038324665.1 Bacteroidia bacterium | reverse complement strand
TTGGAAGCCAGATTGGAAAACAGACAACCGATAGCGGTTACCAGTCATGCGAATACGGTTGAAGACGCTTTAAATGATGCACTTGGAAAATTAAAAACTTCAATGGAAAAAATTATTGACAATATGCAGAACAATTAAAGTCGCCTGTCCAAAAGATGACTTTGCACTAAGCAAAAAACAAAAGTATAACGGCAATCTGAAATAGAATGACTGATTTAATATCAGTCATTTCTCATTCATACCAATAGCATAAATAAAATCACCTTAATAAATCCAAAACTCATCTTCAATGTTTCACAAAATAACCTTGCACCCCCTAGTGTAAGCTGGTAAATTTTTATTGACAAAAGGAACAATCAAATAATCTTTGACAATGCTTGAAAACAATTCCAATATAAATGGTTTAACAGATTACCAAGTAATTCTTGCAAGGGAAAAATTTGGCCCGAATACCTTAAATTATAAACAAGAAAACACTTTTTTAGATGCTATAAAAAGTTTAATTAAAGAGCCAATGATAATTTTATTATTGGTTGCAGCAATCATTTATTTTGTTAGTGGAAAACCAGGGGATGGCATTTTTCTTTCTTCAGCAATAGTAATAGTTTCCGCTATTTCATTGTTCCAGGACTCAAGAAGTCGCAATGCTTTACAAAAATTAAAAAACTTCACTCAACCGAATTGCAAAGTAATCAGGAATGGGGAGAAGGTAGAAATAAAAAGTGAGGATTTAGTAGTGGGAGATAGTTTGATAGTGGAAGAAGGTACTTCTATAACAGCCGACGGAACCATTGTTCACTCCAATGATTTTTCGGTGAATGAATCTATACTTACAGGAGAATCGCTAGCGGTTTTTAAAGACAAATCATCCGAAGATAATTCAATTTTTAAAGGGTCAAATGTTGCAAGTGGCCTTGCCATTGCTACCATTACACAAATTGGCAACGAAACTAAGTTAGGCAAGATTGGCAAGAGCCTTGAAAGCATTAAAGAAGAAAAAACGCCATTAGAATTGCAAATAAATAATTTTGTAAAAAAATTGGTGATAGTGGGTGCCGTCGTTTTCATAATAGTTTGGATCATCAATTATTTTCGTTCGTATAATCTATTGGATAGTTTGCTGAAGGCGCTTACTTTGGCTATGAGCATTTTACCCGAAGAAATACCAATGGCATTCGCCACTTTTATGGCAATTGGTGCCTGGCGTTTAATGAAAATGGGCGTGGTGGTTAAACAAATGAAAACTGTGGAAACATTGGGTTCTGCAACGGTTATTTGCACAGATAAAACAGGAACTATCACCGAAAACAAAATGAGTCTGGCAAAATTATTTTCACTAAACTCACTAAAAATAACGACCCCTGCTGAAGCAAATGATGATGAAAAATATCTGATAAAAATTGCCATGTGGGCAAGCGAGCCTATCCCCTTCGACCCAATGGAAGTATCATTACATAAGGCTTATACCGACTTAATAACTGAAGACGAACGATTAAATTTCAAACTGATTCACGAATATCCATTAGGCGGTAAACCTCCAATGATGACCCATATTTTTGAAAACGATAAGGGTAAAAGAATTATAGCAGCAAAAGGTGCACCAGAAGCACTCATAAATGTTTCCAATTTATCAAAAGAAGAAATATTACAAATTGAAAAAGCTATACAAGCCATAACCATTGAAGGTTACAGAGTTTTGGCTGTGGGAGAAAGTGATTTTAAAGGCAGTAATTTTCCAAAAATGCAACAGGAATTTCAATTTAAATTCAAAGGAATAGTTGCTTTTAATGATCCTCCAAAGGAAAATATCAAAAAAGTATTGGAAGATTTTTACAAAGCGGGTATTTCAGTAAAAATTATTACAGGCGACAATGCTGAAACAACAACAGCCATTGCTAATCAAATTGCCTTTAGAGGACTAGAACATAGTCTAACTGGTGAAGAATTGATGACCTTATCGGATAAAGAATTGAAGGTAAAAGTAATGCAAACCAATATTTTTACCAGGATGTTCCCCGAAGCAAAGCTGAGAATTATTACTGAATTAAAGGCTAACAACCAGATTGTAGCAATGACAGGCGATGGGGTAAATGATGGACCGGCTTTGAAGGCGGCGCATATCGGCATTGCTATGGGAAAGAAAGGAACTGAAATAGCCAAACAAGCAGCTTCATTGATTTTATTAGAAGACGATTTATCTAAATTAGTGGATGCTATTGCGATGGGTAGAAGAATTTATACCAATCTTAAAAAAGCAATTCAATACATTATTTCGATCCACATCCCAATTATTCTTACTGTTTTTATACCATTGGCTCTGGGATGGATTTATCCCAATATATTTTCACCAATCCACATTATATTTTTAGAGTTGATAATGGGACCCACATGCTCTATCATTTTTGAAAATGAACCTATGGAGAAAAACACCATGTCTCAACAACCTAGGCCATTTACAACTACTTTTTTCAATTGGAAAGAGTTAACTACAAGTATCATGCAAGGATTAGCCATTACAGTTGGAACTCTATTTACCTATCAATATGCTGTCTATAGTGGATTTGATGAAGCACATACAAGAACAATTGTATTCACAGTACTTATCTCTGCCAATATATTTTTAACCCTTGTGAATCGTTCATTCTATTATTCAATCCTCACTACTTTGAGATACAAGAATAACCTGATATTACTCATTATTGGCATCACAACAATGCTTACAGGTCTTATGTTATTTATTCCATCCTTGACGTCCTTCTTCGAATTTGAAACGCTTAATATTTCACAATTATTGACCAGTGTAGGTATAGGTTTTTTATCGGTCATTTGGTACGAGTTAATAAAAATAAAAACAAGACTGAAACGCAATGCAAACAGCCATTTTATGCGCCATTAGAGCAAAACAATCGGCTAACAGATGTAACTATCCATGCAGCTAGGGCACTATTTAACATTTGATACATTCGGCTAATACAATCCTTTGCGAAGTTGCAAAACAATAGCCCAACCTCCAGGCAACGGAAACAATAAAATTCATACTTATAATAAAGGCAACTTTTTGCCCATCAATAAATTTGCTACTCGGTACAAATTTCTCCATTTCATAAAAAGTCCGTTTCATAAACTCTATTATCCTATATTTGACGCATAAACGGTGTAAATCGTCACGAAGAAAGTTTTAACTGTAATTTAAAAACATCATAACATTAGCCAAAATGGAAATTTTTAACAACCTGGAACCATTGCTTAAAACATTTTGGCTTGTGGCTATCCCTGCCAGCCTTATTTTCATTTTTCAAACCATCATGACTTTTCTGGGTTCTGATCCTTCAGACGGTATTGAAGCTGACTTTGATGGCAACTTCGACGGCGCTGATTCTCCCTTTCAACTATTCTCCTTTCGTAATCTTATTAATTTCCTCCTTGGATTTAGCTGGACAGGTATCTCTTTTTACACTGCTGTGTCCAATCCAACTTATTTAATGTTATTAGCCCTCCTAATAGGAGCCCTGTTTGTATATTTCTTTTTTATCATCATTAGGCAAGTGCAAAGATTAGCTGAAGACAATTCTTTCAAAATTTCAAACACGCTCAATAAAACAGCGGAGGTTTATTTGACAATTCCTGAAAAAAAATCTGGCAAAGGTAAAATAATGATTAGCGTTAACGGTGCATTTCACGAGTTGGATGCCATGACAGAAAATGAAAAAATCACCACTAATACAATGGTACGGGTAATAAGAATCGAGAACGACAACATTTTAATAGTAGAAACAATTTAATTAACATATATGAGTCCAATTATCATCATCGTAGTAGCCGCAATTGTCATTTTTGTAACCATCTCTGCATTGGTTTCAAGGTATAAACGTTGTCCTTCAGACAAAATCCTGGTTATTTATGGTCGTACAGGCGGCACATCAGCCAAATGTGTACACGGTGGTGGTGCATTTATCTGGCCTGTTATCCAAGACTTTGCTTTTCTTGATCTAAAACCATTGTCCATTGAAGCCAATTTAACGAATGCCTTAAGTCGCCAAAATATCCGTGTGGATGTTCCTTGCCGTTTTACGATTGCCATTTCGACTGAAGCTGACAGCATGAATACTGCAGCCGAAAGATTGCTAGGATTAAGTTCTGAGCAAATACAGGAATTGGCAAAAGACATTCTTTTTGGTCAATTGCGTTTAGTAATTGCCACCATGACGATTGAAGAAATCAATTCTGACCGCGATAAGTTTTTAGATAATATTTCAAAAAATGTTGACAGTGAGTTGAAGAAAATCGGGTTAAAATTAATCAATGTCAACGTTACGGATATTAAAGATGAATCTGGTTATATTGAAGCATTGGGAAAAGAAGCTGCTGCAAAGGCTATTAATGAAGCAAAAATAAGCGTGGCCGAACAGGAAAAAATTGGTGAAACAGGAAAAGCATTGGCCGACAGAGAAAAAGACACCCAAATTGCAGAAACACACAGAGACAGGGATGTAAAGATTGCGATTACGCAAAAAGACAGAGAAATCAGCATTGCTTCAGCCTCTAAAGATGAGGCCATTGGCAAGGCAGAAGCCGCAAGGGATACCAGAGTGAAAACATCCGAGGCGAATGCAGTGGCTATAAAGGGTGAAAACGAAGCGAAGATAGCTATCGCGAATTCAGAAGCACTTCGAAGAGAAAAGGAAGCTGAATCTTTGCGTATTGCCATCACAGCAGAAAAAGTGCAAGAGGCCAGAGCATTAGAAGAAGCTTACGTAGCTGAACAGAAGGCGGAATTAGCGCGTTCTGAAAGGGAACGCTCCACACAGATTGCCAACATCGTTATCCCTGCTGAAATTGCAAAGCAAAGGGCAATTATAGAAGCCCAAGCTGATGCTGAAAGGATTAGGGTAAGAGCAAAAGGAGAAGCAGATGCGATTTTTGCTAAAATGGAAGCAGAAGCAAAAGGATTGTTTGAAATATTAACTAAACAGGCAGAAGGTTATAAGGAAGTAGTAGCTGCCGCTGGCGGCGACCCTACAAAAGCATTCCAGTTATTGTTACTTGAAAAACTTCCTGAATTAGTAAAGACACAAGTGGAAGCTGTTAAAAACATTAAAATAGATAAAATAACCGTTTGGGATTCCGGGAATGGGGAGAATGGCAATGGTTCAACTGCAAACTTTGTTGCAGGGATGATGAAAACTGTGCCCCCGTTGAACGACCTATTTAATATGGCTGGACTTAATTTACCTAGTTATCTTAAAGGTGAAGAGAATAAGGCACAACCAGACAAAAAAGAAGAAGAAGATGTAAAATAGTAAACAAGTAATATCAGTAACTTTAAAAAAGCAGCTATTATTACAATGACATTGCGTTCCTTTACTATTAAGCTTAATCTAATTTTTTTCCATAAGAAGAATTCAATTTGTAATGAAGTATATCTTTTCAGTTATATTCCTCTTAGTGCAGAGCATCACATTCACAAATGCGCAGAAGCAGAAATCAGTTAAGGAGCTGAATGCTACCGAAGCCATTAAAAACGACAGTCTTGCATTACAGCAGCTTATTGATTTGTCTAAAAAATACAATTCAGATGTAAGGCTGCTTTTGGAGATTAACCACAAGATGATTGTGCGAACTGATCGCCTAAAAAAATTCGACATTTCTATTAACCTCGCCAACCAAAGTGCCGATCTTGCGAAAGCAAATGGATTTGATAGCTTGGAGGCATTGTTCCACAAACTACAGGGCATTTCATATTATAACATTGATAGCAAAAGAGTGGCTATAAAATGGTTTGAGAAATGTATGACACTTGCAATAAAAAACAAATGGTGGGAATTAGAAGCCAATTGCAATAACAATATTGGTGGCTGTTATACTGATGTGCAGGAGTATCTGCTCGCTGAACCCTTCTTGCTTAGAGCTATTGCCATGATGGAGGCACATGGCAAAGGCAACGAGCCATCAGCATTGCGCAGTCAGCGTGTGCTAGCGCGCTTATACAGCGAAAGTGGTAAACCAGAAAAAGCCGAAAAACTTTATCTGAGCCTAATAACAAAAGCAAATACTAACAGAGATACTTCCCTACTTAGCAACAGCCTTCTCTTCTATTCCGAAATACTCAGTCGCCGTGGGGAAACAAAAAAAGCGGTAGAAATGAGTGCAGAAGCACTCAATTTTATAAGGAAACAGAATGATGCATCAACTTTACTAGGCGCTTTGACAATTCACGGAATGAACTTATCTGAAAATGGTCAATTTCAGGAAGCTTACCACTTAATAGAAGAATCCAAGTATCTGATGCGTTCAACATTTGCATCTAACCTTGAAGCGGCGGTGAGCGAAGCTGAGGTACGTTATAATACAGCGAGAATTAGGCAAGAAAAGGAACTCGCAGAACTGAGCGCAAAAAAGCAGAAAGAAATTTATCTTGCAACATTCTTCTGCACACTCTTATTGGCAGGAGCAGGCACCTACATGTTTGTGCAACGCAAAAACAACCGACAAAAAACAGAACATCTCAGGGAGATGGCGACTGTCGAGAAGGCTAGATTCAAAGAGGTAATTGAGGCAGAAGAAAAAGAGCGTTCACGCATTGCCCGCGAACTGCACGATGGATTGGGACAAATGCTTTCAACTGCACGCCTTCATGTGGCAGGCTTGGAAGACAACGTCATCAATGAAGATAAAGAAAGTTTAAATATTTCATTAAAAACCATTGATAACGCCTGTCTTGAAGTAAGGAATATTTCGCATAACCTGATGCCCAATGCCCTCATCCGATTGGGACTGATACCAGCCATAAGAGAACTTGTGAATGCTGTGAATGCATCTAAAAGTATCCATATAGACTTTAATAGTTCAATAGAAGGTTCGCTTGGCATGTCCTTGGATATTACCATTTATCGCGTTGTACAAGAAGTGATCAATAATATGATTAAACATGCAAAAGCCAGCAGCATCTATATGAAAATAGAAAGGAACGCTGCAGACCTTACCATCGTCATATTCGACAATGGAATAGGATTTGATACAGAAGAACTCAAGAATAGTAGCGGCATAGGCTGGAAGAATATACTTTCAAGAATTTCCATGTTAAATGGCGACATTCGCTTGGAATCACAATTACAAAAAGGAACAAAAGTTTATATCAACCTCAAATTAAAAGATGAGTAAAGAATTAAAGATTGTCATTGCCGATGACCACCGCATGTTCATTGATGGCGTGATGTCGCTTCTGAAAAAGGAAGTCTTTCTGCATTTTGTCCATGAATCACCTGATGCAGAAGATGCATTGGCGTATATCCGCACCCATCCAATTGACCTATTAATCACAGATGTGAGTATGCCTGGCATGAGCGGAACCGAGTTGGCAAAGATTGTAAAGAACGAATTTCCTTTGGTGAAGATACTTGTGCTAACCATGTTCAAAGATCCCGCTATCATTCACGAAATGTTGCAGTCGGAAGCAGAAGGCTATATCTTAAAAAATACAGGTAAACAGGAATTACTAACTGCCATACATCACATCATGGATGATGGCACTTATTACAGCAATGAGGTGATGACGCTAATGATTCAACACAGCAAAAAAACAATAGCACAACAAAAGAATAAAGAAGAATTGACAGCCAGAGAACTGGAAATACTGAAACTGATTTGTGAAGAATTGACTACTGCAGGGATAGCAGAAAAACTATTCATCAGCCCGCATACTGTGGATAGTCATCGCAAAAGTATATTGGCCAAGACCCAGTCTAAGACAATTGTAGGTCTTATTAAATATGCCTTCCAAAACAATATACTTGACTGATTTTATAAGATGAGTACTCCCTACTGCTAGGGATATAAATTAGCTAAAGCGAGGGATTGTATCGCATTTTTTTTTATCTAACCTTTGATGCATAAAAAAAATCAAAATTATCATGAAAAAAATTACAAAAACAATTTTAGTCGCATTGGTCATTATAATGAGCGGCTTTAGCAATGTTGCAAATGCGCAATCATTATTCAAGGATCTTAACCCGGGCAATACCTCGTCCGGTCCGGAAAATTTTATCACCATCAATGGCATGATGTACTTTGTAGCAAAAGGTACAGGTATTTATAATCATAATATATGGAAATCGGATGGAACGGAAGCCAATACAACTATAGTAAAGGCCGATATCATCAACACCAATGTTGGAGGTGTCATTACGCTTCTTAATTTGAACGGCACTTTATATTTTGCTGTTAATTTGGATGGCTCATCATCCTCAGCTACTAAAACTGTATTGTGGAAAAGCGACGGAACGCCGGGAGGCACAGTGGTAATTGATACGCTTAAAAACGGGAATCCGTTATCCAATAAAGGTTTCCCTCCCCGAAATTGGACAGTCGTAGGCAATAACGTATTTTTTCAAATGAATACAAGTACCTACTCACCAAAACTTTGGGTTAGTGATGGCACAAAATCTGGAACAATAGAACTAGGTAATTTTGCTGAAAGCAAACCCATGACTGCCTATAATGGCAAGTTGTATTATTCGGGCAGTACAAATGGGTTTACAAATCAACTTTATACCAGTGATGGCACTGTGGCAGGAACTACATTAGCCAATAGTGTTGGTAATCCCGAAAGCTGGATTAGTTATAATAACACCCTTTATTTCAATTCAAAAACAGGTATGTGGAAAACGGATGGAACTACTACAACATCAGTATATGCAGGAGAATTCAGTAATGCGACAATATTTAAAAATACCATTTATTTTAAAAGCGGGATTGGCCTTTGGAAATCTGATGGGACAACTTTAGGAACTGTTTTTGTTACCGATTCCGCAAATCAAATTATGGGAGCAAATGCCGACTATCTTATTACAGGTTATATGAAATCTATGCCTCCTTATGATTTCATTTACAAGCGCACGGATGGCACTACAGTAGTATCCGCTTCCAAAGATCTCGGAAGTTCGGCGTCTTTTGTAGTGCTCAATAATAAAATGTACCACGGCATTAGCGATGGAAGAGGTGTGTGGGTAACAGATGGGACTGAAGCGGGCACGTCGCAGATTGCCACCAATATTTCAAACTATCTATATGTTTATAAAGGCAATATATTTTACAATGCTTTTGAATCGGCTACAGGATACGAATTATGGACAATTAACGGTGGTGGTTCTCAATCAACAATAAACAATATTAGTAACAACCCATCCATTTCTATTTATCCGAATCCTTCAGTGGGTGTATTCAACTTTCTATCACAGGTAGCAATATCTGAAATAACCATTTACAATGTATTGGGGGAGGTTGTTTACTCCGAAAAAGTTAATTCCAATAGAATAAAAATGGACTTGAAGAATCAACCCACCGGTATTTATTTTTATAAAATTACAGATGAAAATGGGGTATCCAAATCCGGAAAAATTATTTTAGAGTAATTACGCTGAAAAACAATCGCAAGCTTAATGCTACATTCCCTGCCCCACAAGGCAGGGAATTTTGTTTATACCTTGACTTAAAATATTAGATATTTTTCCTCAAAACATCCGTCTCAATAAATATGCTCAAAACAGCTAATTAATTAAAATACATGGTAGAGATAACGCATAGCATAGTAATCATTTTAATTATCCTTAGAAATAAATTTGTATTTGTTAACTTTATAGTTCACTTTGCAAAGTGAAAACAACAAGACAGATTATTTTTCACAAACACTATTTTATTGAATTTTATTCCACGCAGGTTCGAAAAGTTCAGGAAAAATTTCTTGACCATGTGACTGGAAGCGATGGAATTTTTGAAATACGTATTGAAGTTGGAAGTAATATTTTCAGGATTTTTTGTTGCTTTGACAAAGGAAATCTTGTGGTTTTGTTTAATGCTTTTCAGAAAAAAACTCAAAAAACACCAAAGAACGAAATTGAATTGGCCGCAAAGTTAAAAAAAGAATATTTTCATCAAAAAAAATAGACCAATAAACAATTGAAGATTTATAAATTCAAATATTAAAAAAGAAATAATGAAAACAAAAAATACAAAAAGTGTGACTAACTTTGATGAACTTCTGGAAAACAAATATGGCAAAATCGGCTCCCCAAAGAGAGATGAATTTGAACAAAAGGCACAATATTTTGTAATTAGTGTAATGCTTAAGGAGGCCCGGAAAGAGGCCAAAATGACCCAAGATGAGTTAGCCGAAAAACTTGGAACTAAAAAAAGCTATATCTCAAGGTTAGAGAACGGAAAATGTGACATTCAGCTTTCTACACTTTATAGAATATTCGAATTCGGCCTAGGAAAACGTGTTAACCTCTTGATTGGGTAATTTTAGTGAATACTTGAAATAAGGTTTTGGATACAGCTTTGTATATATTTTTAAATATCATACTATGTGAATCGGAAATGTATTAGGTCATACTATTTTTTCACCCTTGCGCTAAACTCATTCTTCAAGCCACTGTAGCCTGTAATATCTACCTTTATTGAACCAACGGCAATGTTGGCCTTTACCCTTACCGGTATTTTATTTAAGTCGTCGCTCACCCAAATAGTCATGTCGTCCTTGTCCTTGAATACCCTATCAACAACCAAGGTTGGAACAAATTTTAGACATCTAACAGTGCCAATGTCCGTTTTTATGGTTTCTTTACCATCGTACTTAAATCCGAGGTTGTATATTTTATTGTCAAGGTAGATATCCAGCGGGTAGGTATCCCCCTTTTTTGCATTGCTAAAATCGATATTGCGGATATAATAAACCGCAGAAATGACATCTTGCGTATATTGTGGCATGTCCAACACTCCTTTTGTGCCATACAGTTTCTTCTTAGCATGTTTAAATGCCACCAAGTCATTGTCCAGATAATTATCCTCTTGAATGCTCTTGGTGAACTTAATAGGGGCAACTGCCTCTGCGTCAACATAGGAGTCGAATTTATCGCGCACTTTATACGCCCAGTCAAATGATTTCAAGGTTTTACCTTCGGCTTTGATATGGTAACAATCCCTGCCATACTGTTGTTCAATGGCATTGCCAACTTCCATGGTTACAGTAGCTGCATTGATAAAGCCATAATGTATCCTGAAATCCAATTTTTCATTGAAAGTAAACGCTGAGACGCCGAATTTCCTATAGGCGAAATCATCTTCTGTCGGCTGGGTTACCGTTCTTATTTCCGTAAACCCAAAAAGGATTGCAATGCCAGATATGACAGTCAATACAGTAAGTGGCTTAAAAAATGTTGATGGATGATTCATGGGTAATTTATGCAGATAAATTCAATAATCATTCCAAACCCTTATTTTTGAAAAAATTTCATGATTTACAAGGGTTCCAAAATATGCATTTTGTTTGTTATCAGCCTGCTTTTTTCCCAAAAAGCATTTGGACAATTGGACAACAGGGTGTTTGCGCAAAAAGATACCATAACGCCCAATGATACACAAACTGTACGCCTTCATTTTGAATCATTTAATTTTCTGCGCAATACCGAGTATTTTGACATTATAGAGACCGGTCAAACTTATTTTGGCACCTTGCTACAGTTGCACCTTTCTTACCAGCCTTATAAAAATGTATTGGTAAAAGGGGGATTACAAACCAAACAGGATTATGGCAGTAATAATCTCCAAAGTATCGCCCCGGTTTTCAGTGTTTCTATCTTCAAGGATAGATGGCGACATAATTTCGGGACCTTACAAGCTACTACCAATTTTGGACTGGTAGAACCTATGTTCAATATAGACCGGGCAATTACCAACAGGATAGAGAATGGCATACAGAGTATTTACCGGCATAATGGCACCTATTTCACCAACTGGCTAGTTTGGAATGTGCCTACTTATCGTTTTGCCACCAACCAGGAACAGTTTAACACCGGTTTTGTACTTGATAAAAACATAGTAGATAAAAAAGGATTAAAACTCAGTTTTCCTTTTCAGGGAACACTGGCCCATCGGGGAGGACAAGTAAACATCAGCTCCACCCCTATTTATTCAAGGTTGAATCTGGCAGCTGGCCTAAAGGTTAAATACACATTTTCGAAAACCCTAAGTATAAGGACTGAGAATTATTTCCTGCGGTCGGATGATTTTTCGCCTAATATTACCCAACCTTATAAAAACGGCAATGCAACTTGGCACACCTTGGCTGTGAAGGTTAAAAATGTAGAACTGATGCTCAATTACTGGGCAGGGCGCGAATGGCAATCACCCATTGGTTCCCAATTATTTAACAACTATAATTTCTATGATGTATATGAATACAGAAGGGTAAGGCATATAGCGTTCGCCAGATTATTTTACACCAGAAAGATATACGAGAACTTATTCCTAGATATGAGGTTTGAACCTTTTTATGATTTTGAATACAAAGGATTTCAATACAGTTATTCAGTTTATTTAAAGCTGAACCTCTCAAAGACACTGGGGAAAATATAGGTTATCATTCATTGGCTCAATTATTGTTTACTAATAATTTAGCTTTTAAAACCTTAATTTTATTTTTTTACTTTCAAACCTTTCCATTTTTGCAAGGTCATAAACTCAATTCATCAAAAAACTTCT
>JBBQIF010000036.1:0-12595 GCA_038324665.1 Bacteroidia bacterium | reverse complement strand
AAGTCAGTTTTTTTGCCTGAGTTGTCAATGCATTAATCAATCTTGGATGGCAATGTCCTTGATTAACAGCGCTATAAGCAGATAGGCAATCAAAATATTGTTTTCCATCTATATCCCAAACATAAACACCTTCGCCTTTTTCAATTACCACTGGCAAAGGGTGATAGTTATGAGCGTTATAGGTTTCCTCTAATAGGATATATTGTTCCGCTTTTGAATTAATATTTACTAACATACTGGACAGTTTGCAAAGGTAATGAAAAAGCCCTGACTGTAAATGTCAGGGCTTCCCTAAAATTTAGAATAAAGATTAAGCCTGGGCTTTACCACCCAAAACTTCCAGCATTTTTGCGCCTATTTCTGCAGGTGATTCCACTACGTGGATGCCACATTCACGCATTATAGCCATCTTTGCAGCAGCAGTATCGTCTTTTCCACCAACAATGGCACCTGCATGGCCCATTCTCCTGCCTGCTGGTGCAGTTTGGCCAGCTATAAATCCTACTACTGGTTTAGTTCCGTTGGCCTTTATCCACCTAGCAGCTTCAGCTTCCATTCCACCGCCTATTTCGCCTATCATTATGATACCATCGGTATCAGGGTCATTCATCAATAATTCTACAGCTTCCTTTGTGCTGGTCCCAATAATCGGGTCGCCACCAATGCCTATAGCAGTACTCTGTCCAAGGCCGGCCTTGGTAATCTGATCAACAGCCTCATAAGTTAAGGTACCGGATTTTGAAACAATGCCAATCTTTCCTGGAGTAAATATAAAACTAGGCATAATCCCTACTTTAGCACCTCCCGGTGTCATAACCCCAGGGCAATTCGGACCTATTAAGGTACAAGTTTTGGAACTCAGATATTCTTTAACTTTTATCATATCCTTTGTTGGTATTCCCTCAGTGATACAAACGATTACAGCAATTCCAGCATCGGCGGCTTCAAGTATGGCATCGGCTGCAAACGCAGGCGGAACAAAAATTATGGAAACATTCGCATGGGTTGCTTTCACAGCTTCCTCAACAGTATTAAAAATCGGTTTGTTTAGCTCAGGATGATTGGATCCTCCTTTTCCAGGAGTTACTCCGCCAACAACATTTGTACCGTATTCTATCATCTGAGTAGCATGGAAAGTACCTTCCTTGCCTGTAAATCCCTGAACAATTACCTTTGAATTTTTATCAACTAATACTGACATATATTTAATTTATTAATTTTGTGCGAAATTAAGTGATATCTATTTAAAATCTAATATCATAAATATATAATTTTGCATAAATTTACAAATACATATTATGGACTTTGAAACCTACAATAATTTAATTGAATCTACCTTGGCATTCCTTGGCTTAAATCCTACAGAGGCAAGGAGTTCAGAGAAAGGTCAATGGGTACTTTACAATGGCGATACTGAAATATATATCGACCTTTGGGAGCAAAAGAGCCAGAATGCATGGTTGTATTTTGAAAGCGAGGAACCTCTTTTTATTTTTCAGGTGATTTCTCCTGTAAGTTACCTACCAACTAATAATACAGAACAATTTTACCAGGAATTACTCCATAATAATCTAAATATGCTTTATGCTTCCTATACAATTAATAAGGAGGAGAATGTTTTAGCCGTTAAATTCAGACGTATATGTAATGGTTTAAAGCAAGAAGATATTGTTGAAGCTATTGAAAGCATTGGTTTCTACTCAGAAACAACCTACAAAGCTTTAGTTGACAGATATGATATTGCCAAAATTGAGATTGAAGAAAATTAATTTTTTTTTCAGTGTCAGGCAACCTGCCATGCGATTTTCCCTTCTACTAATAGAATTAACATTCAAAAATTTGTGTAAATGGCCATTTTCAATACGGAAAAATTAAGTGATATTGTTAAGCAATGCATTGAAAATCAACCGAAAGCACAAAAACAGTTATTTGACATATTATCTCCTAAAATGTATGCTATTTGCCTTCGTTATGCTAAAAGCAATGATGAGGCCAAGGATATTTTACAAGAAGGTTTTATAAAAATGTTTAAATACCTCGGCCAGTTTGAAGGTAAAGGCTCATTCGAAGGCTGGGTTAAACGCATTTTTATCAATACGAGTATTGAATCTTACAGGAAGGCCCAGAAAGAAGCGACTACCAATTCATTGGATACAGCAGAAAATCAGCCATTTGAGTCACATATTATTTCTAATTTGAAAGTAGATGACCTGATGAAAATTATTCAAAAATTACCCCAGGGCTACCGTACAGTCTTTAACCTCTTTGTAATAGAGGGCTACGGGCACGAAGAAATAGCAAAAATGCTCAATGTATCAGAAAACACAAGTAAAAGTCAATTATTCAAAGCAAGGCAACATTTACAGGCGATAATATTAAAAAGAAATTTAAAGTGAAGGAAAATATAGACATATCGGAATTTGACCAACTTTTTAAGCAACAGCTTGAACATGCGAGCGCAACACCACCTGCAGGTGTTTGGGAAAGTATTTCTTCTACCCTTGGATCAACCGTTACAACCACTGCCATTGCTGTTAAAACAGCGCTATGGGTAAAAATAGGAATCGCTGCAATTACTGCTACAGTTATAGCATCAGTTGTTTATATTGCTTCACCTACTTCTGTAACCTCGAAAACAAGCGAACTGGAAAATACCAAAGTTAAAGGCGAGGAAACTATCCCAGTAGTTGTACCTGAATCAAATATTTCTACCCTGATAGCACCGCAACCTAAGGAGATAAAATCATTGCCTTTAGCAAAATCATCACCACAAGTGAAATCTGTTGTAAAACCAACCCTAACAGAGAAGAAGGTGCCATCGGTTAAGAAAATGGAGGTGCCGGCTACCAAAATATTATTTATAGCTCCGGAAAAGCACGATCAGCAAATGGATATAAAAATAGACCCTGCTATATTAAAGCAGGCTGAAAAAACTAGCTCAGAACAAAGTGCTACTATCCCAGTAGATAAAAAGGATTCCGTGATTGCTCCTTATGAGCCTAAAAATGAGTCATATAGTCTAAAAATAGACAGTTCCTTCATCTTTATACCCTATGTTGTTACTCCCAATGGTGATGGGCTGAATGATGAATACCTAATCGATATTAAGGGACAGGAAAGTGTAAGGATCATTATCCGTGACAGTAAGAATTTCCGTGTATTTGAAACAACTAATAAGAATACGGCATGGACTTGCATAATGCCAAATGGGGACTTGTTTCCGCAAGGAGATTATTTCGTCACAGTGATTTACAAGTTCCCTAATGCACCTATTACAAAAAAACTAGTTCAATTGAAATTAATAAGATAAAAAAATGTCTTGTAAACCCATAAAATTTAATTAATATAGCAACCTGAAAATATCATGAATATAAAGTATAAAATAAACAGTACAATTAAAGCGTTTTCACTAATGGTGTCAATGCTTTTGACGGTTTTGTCTGTCAATGCCCAGTGTTCCATTACTACCAATGGTGCACCCCCATGTGTAGGTCAACCCATCCAATTTTTGTGTGGCACGATAGGAGCAAGTAACTACAATTGGGATTTCAACTCACAAGGTACTAACACTACAAGGTGTGATCCAACGTTCACATTTACGACGGCAGGTGTAAAAACCATAAAGTTGACACTTACATTGTCCAATGGTCAGACATGTACTTATACGCGTGACATTACTATAAAAGCATCACCTATCATAAAGATTGTGCAACTAACGCCCGATACTTCATGCTTTTTTGGTAATTCATTTTGCTTTAAAGATGAGACTTTGCCCATTAATGATGGTACTAATTGTATTAAATCAGTGAAGTATCTGTTCTCTGATGGTGAATTGATTAAAGCCTCCGGTTCAGCACCTAGTGGAGTTACCATGCCATACACTTTTTGTAAATCATTTAAAGACCCTGCAGGTGGTACTTATGATATGCTAGTAGAGATTGAGGATTGCAATGGTTGTATTTCCAGAAGACCTTACCCGTCAATATGCGTTGTGCGGGCATCCATGGGATTGTCTTTTACCTCTCCAAGGCCACAGGCTTGTGATAGTGTTAAATTAACTGTTACTAATACTTCTACTATTGCACTAAAAGATATTGATTCATTCAAGTGGGATTGGGGTGATAACACCAAACCAAATACAACAAATTGGAAAGCCACTGCAAGCCACGTCTATTATGTGCAAGGGCCTAACCAAGGTGATTTTAATACAAAACTAACCGTATGGTCAAAGTTTGGCTGTAAGGAATCGTTTACGTTCTTTAGTTCAGCTACTAATATTAAGCTAGATCCAAGAATCATAGCCAGTGTGGATTCTATTTGTTACAAAAGTGATCCAACAATAGATTTTAAAATAAAAGGTGGTTCCATTGCCAAAGCAGTAAGCCCTACTTTTGTTTATGGTGACCCGCCAACTGGACCTTTAAATGTGACCCGCCAATGGGTAGGTTCGCACAAGTTCTCCAAATCCGGGCCTTTCCAGATTAAGTTTACTTATAGCCACCCTATATGCGGAAATAGGAGCATTTATGATACCATATTGATAATAGGACCTGAAACGAATATTGAGAAAGCAAATGATCGTATTAAGGATTTTGAAAAATACCAATGTGTTATTAAGGATACCGTCCATTTCCCAAATATCTCTATATTTTATCACAACGATGATAAGTTCTTCGATGATGATAGTACTTACATTATCAAAGACAGTGTAAAATACGATTTCAAAAAGGATACACTTGTAAACCCTAATGAGCCATTCGATAAGAATTATATGATATGGTTAAAAGGCAAAGGTTTTAATGCCCCTCTTACACACTTATTTGACAAAACGCAAGCCACAGTGGATGCTGCATTTGGCGTTGATAAAAAGCCAAAGAGAGGTAATTCATGTGTATTCAGGGTATGGGACTTTGATGATGATTTTTGTGAAAAATGTACTACCGACACAAAGAATGGCGTCAATACTGTATTGAAAAATTGCAAATATTCAAAAGACTCTTTGCCTAAGCATTGGTACACGCCATGGGATTCCCTTTACATGACTAAATACAGTTTGCGTGCCGCTAATGGTGTGCGTTATAATAAGGATTCAGGTTTATGCTACCAAGTAAAAATATGGCCGACTAAGCAGATGGCCATTATCAGAGATACCATCATTTATTATGGAGATAATCCATTGGGTATAAAGGCGAAGGATTCTATTATCTTCAAGAATTGGAAGGCGCAGCGAATAAAAGTGCCCAGTTTCATAAGGGGGCCCGCCAGGTTTGATGCTACTTCGGAAACACCACGATTCTACCTGAGAAAGACCGATACCGCTTATATTGATAATAACAATGGTTTTCCACCTAACCAAATTAAAGGTAGTAAATACCAGACCATACAATTAGGACAATCCTTGATATTAACTTCAAGAAGCGATACTGCCCGTTTTAATTATTGGGTAGTGTATATTCAGGATACTATTGCCGCCAACCTGATACAACCATGGCATAAGGTTTTCTCAATAGAACCGATGATGGGCTATCAACCCGGCGATAGTATAAATGCGCCGCTGCACAGACAGAAGTTTTATGAGGGAACTACCGTCAGGTGTTTCAATGTCAAATTATATCAGAAAGATATGTGCCATCCTTTGAAATGCGAAGCAGACAATGTCCAATCATTGGCTTTAATGCCACCAAGCGCTAAAAAATTAAGGAAAGAAGGCATACAGTGTTTGGGCGGTAGCCAGGATAATTATGGTATTACATTCATTTTATCAGATACAAAGCCTGGATGCAGCCGAACCTTAGCTCAAATTAATTTCGATACCGCACTCGATAAAAATGCGTGGGTAAATGCAGTTGGAGCTAATTTAACCCCCGGATCCATTTCTGCCGGTAATTTACCTCCTGTTAATCCACCATGGAATGTGCCACCTCTTGGCTACCAAGTAATGGGCTCACCGGGTTCCAGGTTTTCCAAGCAATTTACAGATGCAGATTTCAAGGATTCAATTACAGGATATATCAACGTTGGTTTGATCATAGGAAATGGCATGTGGCCTACTAGCGGCGCTAATTATCCATCAACTTGTATCGATACGGTATATTATAATAAATTTGCTAGGTTCCCTGTCTTAGATAATAAATTTAGGATCATCAAACCTAAAGAAACCAGTCCTTCTACTAATATATGTAGAAAAGATACCCTTTGTCTTGCATTAATGCCTAGGAACAAAAGCTATATTCCAGATGTGGAAGAGTTGAACTGGAGTTTATCGGCGGCAAATGTTGGAAAGTATTACGATAAATACTATACCCTTCAGGTGAATGAATCTTACCAAAGGTTTGTGAAAGATCCTAATGATTCTACCCATCTATTTGATTATTTATACCATAAGCAAACTTCTTATTTTGATGGCAGGTATAGTACCCAGGATAGCCAATACATCAAGGTTGCCGAAGTTACCAAGTGGCATACTGAAGCTGATATTACCCCGGTCTTTGATGTTATTAAACAAATTCTGCAAGGTAATAATATAGATGTTTATGATCTCTCTCCTACTCAGTTATCTGAAATTATTTGGAACGGTAAAGGAACTTTCCAGAAGCCATTTACAGGTTCTAGAGGTTGCCTTGATACTACTGGCTTTGGTAAATTCATTCGTTTCTATAAAGTGGCCGATAAAAAGAATATCCTTCACTATAGGGATAGCACTATCAAGCCTATTAAAACAATTATAGGTGCTGACGGCCTTAAACACAATGCTTACTGCTTTGTACCACAATATTCAGGCTTCTATATTGCAAACTTTGGCTTAAGAAGCACTTCACCAGAAAATTGTGTGATGAATAGCGGTTCTGCAAAAAGGGTAATCGTAGGTTTCTATGGCGTAATGAATTATAATGATACCATTATTTGCCACGGTGCCAATGTAACCTCGTGCCCTCAATTCAATTACTTCCACGTTTTCCCTGATATTTGTAACTGTTTGCTCGATCCTACTGATTACTGGTATGACAGAAGATCAGAGGCAGGACAGTTTCAGAGAGAAGGTAAAACAAAATGGGATTTGAGCAAAGCAGATGATAATGTAAGTATCCCTAATACAATATTTGGCCCGTTCCCTTATGGCCAGACAGGTGTAGGTTCAGGATCGCCTAACCATTGCATCCAATTAGGAGGCTTGACAGTGCCGGGTACAATTTACTATGAATCTGATACCGGTGGTTATTACCAAATAAGGACTGCAGCCAAAGATAGTACAGGTTGTAAGGATACATTCCCTCAAGATATATTCGTAACTGCTGCAAAAGCCAAATTTAAACTTGACCAGAAAAGGCCTGAATGTAAAAGTATTATTGAGTTTTTTGATTCATCCTTTGTTTACGACCCATGTGTGTGGAAACTTAAAGACCAGTGTGATTATATCATAAAATGGACCATCAATTGGGGAGATAAGAGTCGTAACGAAACGAATGTATTCACTACCGATCCTAAAACAATTAATATAGGACATGATTATACAAGAAACGGAAAATTTAAGATTACCCTAAAAGTAGAAACCTACCTCGGATGTTTTGATTACGATACAGTGGATATTTATATCCCTGGGCCGGAACCTTTGTTTGATACCTTTATTCCAAGGAAGTATTGTGTGAATGAGAAAGTTGACTTTACTAATCTAAGTAAATATGTGAGAGAAGACAGCAGTATCTGGACTTGGGAATTTGGCGACCTTGCTTTAGATAACCAATACGATACTATTTTGAAATCCAATCCGGGTAAGAATGATACAATTAACCACAGGTATAAAAATCCTGGCAGGTATTATATCTACCTCACCCAGAGCTTTGTATTGAAGTTGGGTAGTTTAACAAAGAGATGTTCTTCTATTTGGCCTGATACAAGTGGTGGACAAATGAAGTCTTTCTATATTGATATATTCCCGTATGATACAGTGAGCTTATTGCAAGATACTTCTGTATGTCTTAATCAACCGGTATTGCTAACAGGGCGGGTAACACCTTATGGCACCTATAGCAGTTATGTATGGAATAATGGTAAAGATACGATAACTCAGGATACATCTTTGATTGTGAGTTACAATAAACCAGGTGCTTATGTTGTCAAGTTTAAAGGAGATAAGAATTCGGTAATTACATCTAAAAAGGTCTGTCCAGCAGAAGATAGTGTCACGATACAAGTGGCCTTTGTGAAAGCGGATTTTGATATAGATACCAGCGGTTCTCCTAAATTCTGTTTCAATAATACCTCCACTAATAGTGTTAACCATAACTGGAGTTTCTATAACAAAAACGATTTAAAGGACATAACACCGGCATCATCCAGAGATTTCGAAGTTCAGTTAGGATACCAGACAAATGCTAGTGAGGCTAATGCAGCGAAGGTTTGCAGAGACTATAGAGATTCACTTGGCTCATTCTGGGTATGTTTAGAAGCCATCAACAGCATTGGTTGTAGGGATACAATTTGTAAGAGGCTGGTGAACAACTTCCTTGCTTATATCCGTCCGCCAAACGTATTCACCCCTTCCTCTTCGGATGGTTTTAATGGCTTAGATAAAGATGGATTACCTGGTAATAACGTCTTCAACATCGAGTTGAAAGGTGAAGAAAAGTACGATCTTGTGATTTTTGACCGTTGGGGTGTAAAAGTGTTTGATTCTAAAGATAAAACTTTTGACTGGAACGGACAAGTAAACAATACAGGCGCACTTTGCCCTGCAGGAACATACTACTATATACTAAAATACAGGTATAAAGGCAAGGATAAAGACGAACCAATATTGAACGGTACTGTTCAGATTATTCGTTAAACAATTAAAGATTCTTAAATTCACAGACCCCGGACATAAAAAACCCGGGGTTTGGTGTTTTTATATCATTAATAAATGGGTTTTCGAAAAATATTTCTATTGCTAAGCAAACTATTCGTAGTTAGTCCTGTAGGGACGGCATATCGTTCAATAGAAATTACATCATGGATTTAGAATCCCGTTAGGGATGACATATAACCACGTAGATTATTGCCAATCTCCAGTTTTTCATACCATCCCTACAGGATTATGTTTTCGCAGTGTATGGAGAGTAATACAGATATTACATCCCTACGGGATTATATAGCCATAGTCCCATAGGGACGGTAGAGTGGTCAAAAAAAATTCGAAAAATGTTCTGAATCCCGTTAGGGATGACATATCGTTAGCCCCGCATGGGGCGAACGTTTTCAAATGGATTTAAAATCCCATAGGGATGCCATATTGCCTCTCGGCCGTGCCTTAATAAACCCCTTTTAAATCCTCCAGAACCATCGTTGCTTGGTTGATATTGCTGACAGACCGTGTGATGAGAACCAAAGATTTTGAAGTCTGTTTCATTTCGAATTTATGAGGATTAGTAGCCACATACTGTAAAAGTTTCATGAAAATTGCACTATCAAAAATGGCTGCCTTATCATTGGAAGGAAAATAGAGTTTCAGCAAATTTTTCTCAAGGTTTATTTTCTCAAATCCCATCGCTTTGCCCATCCATTTTAATCGCATGGAAGAAAGAAGGGTACTCACTTCGGCAGGATACTTTCCGAAACGGTCTATCAGCATTTCTACAAATGCAGACAATTGTTCTTCGTTGTCCACCTTGCTCAGTTCAGAATACAAAGCCAGTCGCTCGGGCATATTGCGCACATAAGATTCTGGAATTAACATATCAAGGTCAGTATCCACCTGGCAATCTCTGCTGCTGATGCTTTCTTCCTGGTCGGCAAAAAGCTCGCTGAACTCATCGTGCTTTAATTCGCGAATTGCCTCATCCAAAATTTTATGGTACATATCAAAACCAATTTCTGAAATAAAACCGCTTTGTTCTCCACCTAATAAATTACCTGCACCTCGAATATCAAGATCGCGCATGGCAACATTAAAACCGCCACCAAGGTCACTGTATTCTTCTATGGTGCTCAACCTTTTTTTGGCATCGTCCGTCAATACATTAAGAGGAGGCGACAACAAATAACAGTAGGCTTTCCTGTTGCTTCTCCCTACCCTTCCGCGCATCTGATGCAGATCGCTCAAGCCAAACATGTGGGCGTTGTTGATGATGATGGTATTGCAATTTGGTATATCCAGTCCTGCTTCAATAATGGTGGTGGCAAGCAAGACATCAAAGTCGCCTTCCACAAATTTCACCATCACATTTTCAAGGTCGTGACCTTCCATTTGCCCATGTGCAACTGCTACTCTTATGCCGGGCATCATCTGTTCCATCATGGCTTGGTATTCATACAAATCCTTTACCCGATGGTGTACAAAATACACCTGCCCTCCCCTGTCGAGTTCATAACTAAGGGCTTTTTTTATCACTTCCTTATTGAAAACCTGCAATTCTGTTTTAATAGGAAAACGGTTAGGTGGTGGTGTATTAATCACCGATAAATCTCTGGCACCCATCAATGAAAAATGCAGGGTGCGAGGAATAGGTGTCGCTGTTAAAGTGAGGGTATCTAAATTCACTCTCAACTCCTTTAATTTATCTTTAACGGATACACCGAATTTCTGTTCTTCGTCTATGATCAATAAGCCGAGGTCCTTAAACTTAACATCCTTTCCTACAAGCCTGTGGGTACCTATTAAAATATCCACTTTACCCTCCTTTACGTTCGTTAAAGTCTTTTTTATTTCTGCCGCACTTTTAAAACGGTTCACGTAATCTACAGTTACCGGAAAGGCACTCAGCCTCTCCCTGAATGTCCTGAAATGCTGATGGGCAAGAATAGTAGTTGGCACAAGAATAGCCACCTGTTTGCTATCGTTCACGGCTTTGAAAGCTGCCCTAATGGCAACCTCTGTTTTACCAAACCCTACATCGCCACAGAGCAATCGGTCCATGGGTTTTTCACTTTCCATATCACGCTTTATTTCCTCACTAGTCTTGGCCTGGTCTGGTGTATCTTCATACAAAAAAGAAGCTTCGAGTTCTATCTGTAAATAGGTATCTGGACTGAAGGCAAAACCCGGTTGCGCTTTTCTTCTGGCGTATAACTGTATGAGTTCGCGGGCGATATCCTTGACCTTTTTCTTAGTCGTTGCTTTTTGTTTTTCCCATACTCCGCTGCCCAGTTTATGCAGGTTTGGCTCATTGCCATCCTTGCCACTAAACTTTGAAATTTTGTGCAGTGAATTGACATTTACGAACAAGAGGTCTCCATCGCGGTAGGCAATCTTCACTGCCTCTTGTACGATGCCATTCATGTTCATTTTCTGCAGACCCATAAACTTCCCAACACCATGGTCGATATGGGTGACGTAATCGCCGGGTCTCAATTCACTGAGTTCCTTAAGCGTCAATGCGGTGCTTTTGGAATACCCCTTTTTATGCACCTTATACCGATAGTATCTTTCGAACAACTGGTGCTCGGTGTAGCAAGCCATCTTCAATTCTTTATCTAAAAAACCTTCTGCTAAACCGTGGTAAATCGGTACAACATTAATTTGCTTTTGTCTATCGTGAATAATAGCGATGAGCCTTTCAATTTGCTTGCCGGTATCGCTGAACACGAGGTTCATGATATTATTAATCTCATTGGCTTGCAAATGGTTTAATAGCATCTCCACATTCTTTTGGAAGAGGGGCTGTGGCTCTATTGCAAAACGGTAGGTGGCTTTCGGCTTGAAGGCCGTCATGGTACTGCTTTCAATGATGGTATCATAGGCACTTATATTGTCCTTTATTTCGCCCGGGGTTAGCAACATACGTTCAGGATGTTGTTCATTCTCAATTAAATTCCCCCATTGCTTGTTGAGGTAGGCAAACTGATCGTTGAAATGCTTGGTAACGATAATTGAATCTTTGGGCAGGTACTTAAAAAAGCTCACTTTTTCTCCAGCAATGCTGGCACTTTGTATATTGGGCACTATGGTTAAAAAAGCTATTTTTGCGATAGATAATTGTGTTTCAATATCGAAGGTGCGGATTGTTTCTACCTCATCGCCGTCCAGCTCAATTCTGTATGGTTGCTCATTTGAAAAACTAAAAATATCAATGATGCCACCCCGTATGGCATACTGACCGGGCTCATACACAAAATCCTCGCGCTCAAATTCATTTTCATCCAGAAAATCTGACAAGAACTCTGTATCTAGTTTTTCTTTAACATTGATATCGAATGAATTCTTTTCTAACTGTTCATTACTGATTACTTTTTCAGAAATACTTTCGGGTGTAGCGATTACAATATAGGGATGGTTGGTATGTTGCAACCTTGAGATTACTTCGGCACGGGTTTGAATCTGATCATTGCTCACATCCTCAAACTCAAAAGCACGTTTAAAGCTATCGGGTAAAAGGAGCACTTCATTCTCCGAAATTAAATGCTGTAAATCACTGCGCAGGAATTCAGCCTCTTCCATTTCTGGTACCAAAATTAAAATGCTTTTTGCTGATGCAGCATAAATGGAGGCCAGTGCCACGGCGAATGATGAGCCTACTAAACCTTCAAAATGGGCAATAAAGTTCCGGGAATTTCCATGTTGTTGCAGAAATTCCTTAATTTGATGATGTTGACCAAAAGCTTCTACCAGTTCTCTTACTTT
>JBBQIF010000035.1:0-12639 GCA_038324665.1 Bacteroidia bacterium | reverse complement strand
CCCTTCTCATCCAGTAATTCAAGGTGCTTTCCTGACTCTATGATTCGCCCTTGCTCAAGGACATAAATCAAATCTGAGTGCATAATAGTACTCAGCCTGTGGGCTATTAATATTGTAATGGCTTTAAAATTCATATTGATTCCTCTAATCGTCTGGGTAATCTCTTCTTCTGTTAAACTATCAAGAGAGGATGTTGCTTCATCAAACACCAATAAGTTGGGTTTGCGCAACAATGCTCTGGCAATAGATAGACGTTGTTTTTCCCCTCCACTTACCTTTACGCCCCCTTCACCAATCATCGTATCGATACCATTCTGGGCCCTCGCCAACAATTTCTGACAACTAGCCTTTTGTAAAACGTCTATTATTTCAGCATCTGTTGCTTTAGGATTTACAAATAATAAGTTTTCTTTAATGGTGCCTGAAAATAACTGGGTATCTTGGGTAACAAATCCAATTTGCTCTCTTAATTCATTTAAGTCAATTTCCCTTCCGTCAATACCATCATACAATATTTTTCCCTCTTTTGGCTGATATAATCCCACTAATAATTTCACTAGCGTGGTTTTACCTGAGCCCGAAGGACCCACAAAAGCAATTGTATCGCCTTTATTAACTTTAAAATTAACATTAATTAAAGCAGGGGTAGTGGCACTTTGGTGCTGGAAAGTAACATCCCTGAATTCAAAATTCTCAAGGTTTTTCAGCATCATAGGTTTTGTTGGCTTGTATTCTATGGGTGTTTCCATTAGCCTCTTAAAGTTATCCAGAGACACCTCTGCTTCACGGTGGATCAAGATGATATTGCCTAATTCCTGCAATGGATTAAATAAGAAAAAAGAGTAGAAAAGAAAGGTGAAATACTGACCCGGTGTAATACTATTTTCAAAAATCAACAGTAATAATATGATAACCATTGAGCTCCTGGTAAACTGCACAGCTGTTCCCTGCAGAAAATTAAGGCTGCGGATATACTTCACCTTTTTCAGTTCTAGCCCTAATATTTTGAAAGTCGTATTGTTGAGTCTTTCTATTTCTTGGTTGGCCAACCCTAGACTTTTTACCAGTTCAATGTTTCTAAGGCTTTCTGTGGTACTGCCAGCCAATGCTGTTGTTTCACCAACAATCTTTTTCTGCATTCCCTTAATCTTCTTACTTAATGCAGAGCTAATAAAACCAATAAATACAATCGCCCCTACGTAAACTAAAGTCACTTTAAGACTTATGCTTATTGTAAACACCATAACAAAAACGATACCTACAACCGATGTAAATAAGATACCAATAAAAGAAGTAATCAATCGCTCGGAATCTGTTCTCACCTTTTGCAGGATTGAAAGCGTTTCGCCACTGCGCTGATCCTCGAACGTTTGAAAGGGCAACTCAAGCGAGTGTTTTAACCCATCCGCAAATATATTGGCACCCAATTTCTGGACAATAACACTTGTGAAATAATCCTGAAAATTTTTAGCTATCCTAGAAACCATTGAAACACCAATTGACAACCCTACAAGAAATAATGCATGGTTGAAATATTGCTTGTAATTTAAATTATCCTTTTTAATAATGACCTCATCAACTATCCTTCCTACAATCTGTGGATCTAATAGCGAGAAACACTGATTGATTGTAGCAAGAAGCAGCGCCAGTATAACATATTTTAGATTTAATCTGAGGTATTTATAAAGTATCTTCATTAAAATGAGTGCAAATATAAAGTGGAGAAATATAAAAACAGGCAATAAAAAAGCTAAAGAAAAACCATGGGGCTATAGATAAAAATGATAGTACCCTTCGACTCCGCTCATTGTAATTAGATGGTGGTATCGTTAGCAAATTCTCATAGCACCCTGAGCGAAGTCGAAGGGTGCGAAATAAATCTCTTAAAACGCCACAGCCTCTTCAACCTTCACCAAAGCAGCGTCAATTTCTGAATTACTCCTTTTCAATAATACCTTCGCTTCTTGCGCCAACTCATTGGCCTTATCCTTCGTTGCGAGTCCCTTGGAATTTACCATTACATTAAAATAAGCCCCTTGAATTGCAGTTTTTATACATAATAAACCAACCCCAGCATCCGTTATACTATTTGGGTTACCATTTTCTACCATATACTTTATTATTTCAATGCATTGAAATGCCACCTGCATGGTTTTTAAAGGTATTTCTGTAGCGTAGATAGAGGCCTTTTCTATTGCGGCCTTTCTGCTATTCTTTTCTTCGTCTGTATTTTTAGGGAGTTGAAAGGCGTCCATAATCCCGTTAAAAGCATTCGTGTCTTCATCTATCAGTAAAAGCAATTCATCCTTCAATTGTTGTCCTTTTTCGGCCCATTCAGAAAACTCTCCTGTTCTCTCTTCCCAACCTCTTTTATCTGCACTTAAGTTGGCCACCATTGTTCCTAAACTTATGCCTAATGTTGCACATAATGCACTGACAGATCCGCCACCCGGAGCCGCACTTTCACTCGCTGTTTCATTGGCAAATGCCTTTACTGTCATATCAATTAAGCGCTTTTTGCTTTTATTCTCTAAAACATATTCAATAATTCTTTCTTTCGGATTAAATGCGCCTAATTGATTAAGGCCCAGCGATTGTATAGCAATAACAATCAATTCATCATCATTCACCCCTACGCTCCTACCTTGTTTGTTCAGATAATATTTACCCGCATCCAATATCGGCTTAAGCGGCACTAAACCAACAAGTTCACTTCCTGTTATGCGCACACCTCTTTCTTCTCCCTTTTTGCACACTTCATCAAAAGCTTGATGTACCGAAGTAATTTTATAGTTTGTGAGGTTCATGCTAATTTGCGCCATTCCATATTCCTCAATATACCAACCAATTGCCTTCACAGACTTTAAAGTGCCGGGTATCCTTACTTCCTCGCCATTTGCGTCCTTAACCACCTTACCACTAATTGGATTACCTTCCCGCTTCACCCTACCTGCCTCCCTTACATCAAAAGCCATGCGATTGGCTATTCGTGTTGATTTGGTATTTAAATTGATATTGTACGCAATTAAAAAATCTCTAGCGCCTATAACGGTAGCACCGTGTTTTACAGGTAGTTCCGCAGGACCGAAATCAGGTCGCCATTCAGGTAATTTTATTTTTTCGATAAAACCTTCATACTCTCCTGCTCTTATAACTGAAAGATTAGAACGATTTTTATCCTTTTGAGCATCTTCATATAAATAGACAGGAATCGCCAATTCTTTTCCAACTTTTTCGCCCAATTTAATAGCCCATTTGGCGCATTCTTCCATGCTGATACCACTTACTGGAACCAATGGACAAACATCCGTAGCACCCATGCGAGGGTGTTCTCCTTTGTGAGTACGCATATCTATTAAACTGGCCGCTTTTTGAATCCCTAAAAATGCTGCTTCAACAACCTTTTCAGGGGCACCTGCAAATGTCACTACTGTTCTATTAGTGGCTTTGCCCATGTCCACATGTAGTAACATGACACCATCTACACTTTCAATAGCATCTGTAATTTGCTTAATGATATCTGGATTATTGCCTTCGCTGAAATTAGGCACACATTCGATGATCTGCTTTAACATATCGGCAAAAATAAATCTAAAATGTATGTAACTACAAAAAACTTCTATAAGTTTGTAACTAATATATGGGCAAAAAACTTCAAAGAAGCAGGAATCATAAGATAGTAAGTGGGATTTGTGGAGGTTTAGGGGAATATTTCGACGTTGATCCCATTATTTTCCGTTTTGCATTTGTAGCCTTACTTTTGGCTGGCGGAAGCAGTATTATCATCTACCTTATTTTATTGATGGTGGTGCCAAAAGCACCTATTATTATAAATATGGAGGACAAAGATTCCTCGTTAGGAGGTTTCGACAATTTTCAACAGAAAGATTTAGGAAACGAAGATGATTTAGAAAGCGGGAACCGCACCATATTTGGTTTGATATTAATTAGCGGCGGTGCCTTTTTGCTTTTAAATAATTTGGTAAAGGCATTCAATATTGAAAAATTATGGCCGGCTATTATAGTCATTATTGGCCTTGGACTTTTATTTCAGAAACCTAAAAAAGACGATAATCAGAATTTATGAAAAATCAAAACTTTACTGCTGGTTTGATCCTCACTATTTTAGGTGGGGTTTTATTATTGCGTAATTTCAATCTCCTTGATTTTGATTGGGAAGTGCTATACAAGTTCTGGCCTTTACTTTTGATCTATGCTGGACTTGCTACCATTTATGGCAATAAAAAAACATGGTTGGTGCCAGTCGCCATGATTGGTATCACCCTCCTTGCAATACTTTTATATTTTGCCTTTAAGGACACGCCTAATATTATCTAAAACGCATTACCAACACATTAATAGGTGGCTGTAAGTCAAATTTTGGTCGAATATTGCATTTATTTGATATATCAAACATCTATTTATCGATTTTATTTATTTTTTTCACTTAACTTAAATTATTTTGCACCAATTTTAATCCAATGCACTTATGAAAAACCTTAGATTTATTGTTTTAGTCGTTTCATTCCTATGCTTAAATAGCACATTTGCCCGTAAAAAAAAGGGACCCCCTGCTGAACCAGTTAAACCTGTAGCAACAGTTCAAACCATAGCAGACAAAGTAAAACGCTGCAAAAAAATTGATGGTTTGCTTACCCTATACCGCGATACGGTTAATGGGAACCTGATGATGTTGGTTAAAAAAGACCAGTTGAACAAGGAGTTCATCTATTTCAGTTATATTGAGAATGGCAATACTACTACCGGTCACAACAAAGGAACTTTCCGAGACAATAAAGTTTTTAAGATTACGAGGTACTACAACCAATTGGAATTTACCACCATCAATACCAGCTATTATTTCAACAGTAAAAATAATATTTCAAAGGCAGCAGATGCCAATATCACCAATGCTGTAATGGCCAGCGAAAAAATTGTAGCATTAGATGAAAGCAAAGGTGAATACCTGATCGATGCCGATAACATTTTGCTAAGCGAAACGCTTTACCAAATCAAGACTGCTAACAATAATCCCTTTGTTCCTTCTTTTAATTTAGGTATGTTGAGCAAAAATAAAACCCGTTACCAGTCAATTAAGAATTATCCTGAAAATACGGATATCATCGTAAAATACGTTTATGACGACCCTGCCTCAAGGGGTGCAGTAAGTGCATCTATAACAGATGGGAGGTATATTGAAATATTACTACAGCACAGTTTTATAGAAATGCCAAACAATGATTTTGAACCTCGGTATGACGATCCAAGAATTGGTTATTTTACCACCCAGGTGAATGATATGACCACCACAGGACCAATTAACTACATGGATTTAATTCACAAATGGAATCTTGTAAAAAAAGACAAAAATGCCGCTATTTCAGAACCTGTAAAACCAATTACATGGTGGATAGAAAACACCACGCCTTTTGAACTTAGACCCACCATCAAGGCTGCTATCCTACAATGGAACAGTGCCTTCGAGAAAGCAGGGTTCAGGAACGCCATACAGATTTTTGAACAACCAGATACTGCCACTTGGGATGCGGGTGACATTCGTTACAATGTACTCCGATGGACCAGCAGCCCAGAACCTCCATTTGGAGGGTATGGCCCCAGCTTTGTAAACCCAAGAACAGGTGAAATTTTAGGTGCTGACATTATGTTTGAATGGGTATTTTTAACCAACCGACTGAAATCACAACGTGTTTTTGATAAGGCAAGTTTAGAATGGTTGTTGGAAGAAAAACCATCCGAAAATCACAGCAATTGCCAAGCTGGCGACCACCTTCATAACCAGAACCTTTTGGGATTGCAAATGTTGGCAATGAATGGTTCAAGCGAAGTAGAAATTAACGATTTTTTGAAGGAATCATTGTATTATTTAGTTTTGCATGAAGTTGGTCATACCTTGGGCCTTAATCACAATATGAAAGCAACTCAATTGCACTCACCTGCCGAATTATACGATATGAAAAAAACCCATGCCGAAGGTCTAATTGGCAGTGTAATGGATTATCCGGCGGTTAATTTCAGCAATAAGGTAGGCGTTAAATGTCAATACTATACTGACAAACCGGGACCTTATGATTTTTGGGCAATTGAATTTGGCTATTACCAAGAGCCTAACCAATTTTCTGATTCATTCCGAAGAGAAAAAATATTGATGCGCAGTACGGAGCCTGCTCTTACTTTCGGCAATGATGCTGACGATATGCGCAGTCCCGGTAAAGGTATTGACCCCCGAGTGATGATTGGCGATATGAGTAATGATGCCATTGGGTTTGCCAAAGATAGGATTGCATTAATAAAGACCTTACAAACTACCCTTTTAGCAGATTATGGCAAAGGCAATAGGAGTTTCCAAGAATTAAAAAGCAATTACCAAGTATTAACGGGTGAGTGGGCTGTTCAGGCTGGTGTAATGTCGCGCTATATTGGTGGCGTTTATGTTGACAGGAGTTTCACTAACCAGAATTCTATCGTTAATCCTTATACCGCAGTGCCATACGAAACCCAAAAAACGGCAATGAAAGCACTTGCGGATCTTGTATTTGCACCGACTGCTTTGGAAGTGCCTACAGATCTGGCATCTCACTTACAATCTCAGCGAAGAGGTTTCGGTTTCTTTGCATCTGGTGAAGATCCAAAATTGCATGACAGAGTTTTGAATATCCAGCGTTCTGTGCTGATGCATTTGCTTCATCCAGCTACATTAGAAAGATTGACTGATAGTAAATTATACGGCAACAAATATGAACTCGGTGAAATGCTAAAAGACCTTACCAATTCAATTTTCCAGGCTGACCTTACAACCTCAGTTAATACCTACCGTCAGAATTTACAGATTGAATATGTATCTTATTTAAGTTTAATCATTGGTTCCCCATATTACGATAACATTTCTAAAGCAAAAATTACTGCTCAATTGCAAAACATTCAGAAGCAAATGCAAACGGCTTTGGTCACTTCAACAGGTGATACCAAAGAACACAGGAATTATATTATTCTTTTGACAAAACAGGCGTTGGAGCCTAAATGACATTCTCTCAAAATAAAGGATAAACTCAATAAGTTGAAAATGCCTTCACTGCAATAAGTAGGAGGCATTTTCATTTCCTTCCGTTTGGGTAATAAATATTCAATGCTATTCAACAACCTGCCTAAGTTTCCACAGAAATAAACGATTTCCAAATTTCATTATACTATCTCTTTTCTCATAATTTGCGGAAAAAAAGCTTAGATCAGGAAAACAGTTAGCCATTTCAGATCCGGATTCATTCGCAATGATGTAATCTGGTTTATGGCCTCTTAATTCATCGTAAATGCGTTGCCGATTAATCATACCTTGCGCACTACCACTTAGGTGGTTAAAAAAAGGAACAGGTATAAATGTGGTAAACTTCTTTTCGCCTTTTATATAATACTCACTGGCCGATACATGATCTACAAAGAGAGTAGCGGATTTGTCATTCTTCAAAGTTTCCGCTATTCTGTCAGGCATATATAGGGCAAAGGAGGTTTTAAATCTACGGGAGTACTCATTATCGAGTTTATTGGCATTATACAACATCAATATATATAAAATCACTCGAGAACCCTTATAATGAAGATTCTCAAAACTCAAAAAAACAGAAAGGCAATAGAACAAAATGACCGTGAAAGGCAAATAATAATGGATGAAGCTATCAGGAGAAATAAATATAAACAATAGGCCCCCGGCTAATAATATTAAACTAAAAATTACCTGCGTTCTTAGCTCCTTTTTAGTGACGCTAAACAAGCCATACACCACAACTATACTCCACACAATTAATAGCGGTCTCAGCACGCTTCCCCATAATATTTGTAACTGATTAGTTGTTATGAACACGGATTTACTGCCTGCAAAACCCAAATTATAAAATATCAAATCAAAAAAGCCATTTAGTGAGCCTACCATCAATAGTATAAGTATAAATAGTGATGAAGGGAGCATCATGAAAAATATTACTTTTAATAGCTGTTTCCATAATCTTAGTTTCAATCCCAAAAAAATTACAATTGGGATTGATAAAAATATAAATGGTTCTTTAAACCAAAATGCAACACCTGCAAGGAATGCTGAAATAAAGGCATGCCTTACCTTATTACTCCTGCAAAATTGATGGTAATAAAACAAGCTCCAAATTATAAATGAAGATCCGTATATTTCTGTGTACAATCCATCATCCATAAAATAACCATTAACACTTATTAAAATAAAAGATGTTATGACCAAGATACTCAAAAGCAATGATTTTAAAAGGTAAAACGAAGTAAAGTACAGTCCGTTAACTAAAGTAAGTATGCCGGTTATACTTAAACAATAAAGCGCATATACTTCAGAAGGAATAATTTTAAAGAAGATTTCAATTAAGTAATAAATTCCCGGTGGCTTATTATCCCAAGTATCCAAATAAAGCTTACCTCCATTAATATCTTTAAACGCAATGGCTGCAAATGTACCACCATCTGTATGTAATTCCCCCGGATTTAGAAATCCAAAAATAAACCCAAGCGCCAGAATATTAATTACAATTAACCCATAATAAAAATTCGACTTCCTATTTTGCCCACCATTTGTAATAGACTTTATTTTTAGCTGAAATTGAAGCCAGGCAAATTCGAACCTTTTATATAAACTTGCTATTCCCTTCATCTATTTTCTCATAAAGCAACTTTTTATTAAACTGCTCAAATTCTAATTTATGGGATAAACTATAGATATTGATTACAGATAACCCATAAATTTCCTATTTCTTGCCATGTGCATCAAGCACAGCAACTGCTACCATGTTCACAATCTCCCTGACACTACTGCCCAATTGCAGAAGATGCACCGATTTATTGAAGCCAAGAAGCACCGGTCCCATACTTTCTGCAGCGCCAAAGCTCTGTGCAAATTTATACGCAATATTACCTGCGGCAAGATTAGGGAAGATAAAAGTATTCACTTCTTTATCTACCAATGTACTGAAAGGGAAATTTTCTTTTAACATCTCATTATTCATAGCAAAATTAGCTTGTATATCACCATCCACCGTTATCTCTGGATTGTTTTTATGCAGGATTTCCACCGCCTTAGCCGTCTTGCCGGGAACATCTCCTTTTGTGCTTCCGAAATTGCTATAACTCAGCATAGCGATGACAGGCTTAACCCCTAATTTTAATACCTCAGCATGTGTCATTTTGGTTATCTCCACGAGTTCTTCTGCTGTTGGGTCAACATTCACAGTAGTATCGGCGAAGAAAAATGGCCCTTTCTTCGTCATGATAATATACATACCTGCGATTTTGGAAATACCCTTATCCCTGCCAACAATCTGTAGGGCCGGCTTTAAGGATTTAGGGTAATTCTTGGTAAGTCCAGAAATAAACGCATCGCCTTCTCCTTCATCTACCATCATACAACCGTAATAATTCCTGTCGCGCATCAGTTTTGCAGCTTCATAGACATTTATGCCTTTTCTCATCCTGCTTGCAAAAAATTTCTCTCCGTATTTTTCCCTTTTGGCATCTTCCATTAATGGGTCTATGATACTGACATTGCCAAGGTCGATGGAATTTTCCTCCAGTAACTTCTCTATTTTCTCCTTATTGCCCAATAAAATCGGAGTTGCAATACCCTCCTCTTTCACTATCAGTGCGGCTTTTAGTATTTTCACATTATCAGCCTCGGCAAATACCACACGCTTAGGATTCGACCTTGCCTGAGTCATCAATCTACGAATAAACCTATTGTCAAGTCCTAATCTATTGCGCAATTCCAACTTATATTTATCCCAATCGAGAATAGGGTGCTTGGCCACGCCACTGTCCATAGCTGCCTTTGCAACAGCAGGGCTTACAGTTTCTATCAACCTGGGGTCAATTGGTTTGGGAATAATATACGTTCTGCTGAACTCAAGACTAGATTCGTCGTAAGCCTTCATTACTGAATCAGGCACAGGTTCTTTTGCCAAGCCTGCAATGGCTCTAACGGCAGCCAGTTTCATTTCTTCATTGATCGTAGTAGCGCGCACATCCAGCGCTCCCCTAAAAATAAATGGAAATCCAAGTACATTATTCACTTGGTTCGGATAGTCGCTGCGACCGGTGGCAAAAATAATATCCTTTCTGGAGGCAATCGCCAGTTCATAAGATATCTCAGGGTCTGGGTTTGCCATTGCAAATACAATTGGGTTTTTAGCCATGCTCTTGATCATATCCTGGGAAAGGATATTGGCTTTAGAAAGGCCTACAAACACATCGGCATCCTTCATCGCTGCTTCAAGTGTTTCAATCTTGGTATCATTGGCAAAATAAGATTTGTATTTATCAAGATCTGTCCTACGCGTATTCAAAGTGCCTTTGCTATCCAGCATTAAGATATTTTCTTTCTTAACGCCCAGTGCAATAAATAGTTTGCTGCAGCTCATGGCACTTGCACCCGCTCCGTTCACCACCATTTTTATTTTATTGATGGGTTTCTTTACGAGTTCTAATGCATTCAGGAGGGCTGCGGCACTAATAATCGCTGTACCATGTTGATCATCATGCATAATAGGGATTTTCAATTCATCCCTTAAGCGTCGCTCTATTTCAAAACACTCCGGTGCTTTAATATCCTCCAAATTGATACCACCAAAGGTTGGTTCCATGGCCTTTACACAGGCTATAAAACCTTCCACATCTTTGGTATTCAGCTCAATGTCAAATACATCGATATCTGCAAATATTTTGAACAATACGCCTTTACCTTCCATTACTGGTTTGGAAGCTTCTGCGCCAATATCTCCCAGACCTAAAACCGCAGTACCATTACTGATAACCGCAACAAGGTTGCCTTTCGAAGTGTATTTATAAATATCTTCAGGATTTTCAGCTATTCTTAGGCAGGGTTCTGCTACGCCTGGAGAGTAAGCCAGACTTAAATCCCGCTTGGTATGCGTAGGTTTGGTAGGAATTACCTCAATTTTACCGGGTCTGCCACTGCTGTGGTAGTCTAAAGCGTCTTGTTGTTGTTTTGTAGTGGCCATAATGTGCAGTGCGAATAAAGGGAATTTTTTGGAGAAAGGTATTACACAAAAGAAAAGTTGACAGTTTATGACATTCTTAACAATTAATTCTATATTAAAATTTGCTAATTTTGTTGCCCTAATATATATCCAATGCAACCAAGAATAGAGACTTTATCTGAAAAAAAACTCGTAGGCAACCGCATGAGAATGTCGCTTGTTAATAATAAAACAGGAGAGTTATGGAAAAACTTTATGCAAAGGCGCAAAGAGATTCTCAATAACAAAGGCACTGAACTCTATTCCATGCAACTATATGGCGCTAACTACTTCAATTCCTTCAATCCAAATACGGAATTTGAGAAATGGGCTACTACAGAAGTCACTGATTTTAATAACGTTCCTGATGGAATGGTAACCTTTACATTGCTCGGCGGACTTTATGCTGTTTTTTTCTATAAAGGCGATGCGAGCAAAGCGGCTGAAACTTTCAGGTATATTTTTGGCAACTGGTTACCCAACTCGCCATACGAACTAGACCGCCGGCCCCATTTTGAAATATTGGGAGAGAAATATAAAAACAATGACCCTGATTCAGAGGAAGAGATATGGATACCGATAAAACTAAAAAGGTCAACCTTTTGAAATAATGTTGAATCGGAATTGAGGAAACAAAAGGCTATTTATTACCCTTTCTTATAGCGATATTTGATGATCTAACCATATTAATCCATATTGAAAATCCCTTTACAAGGTGTTAATATTATCCTGTAACGCAATCAAAATTATTGCTTAAATTTGCAATGCAAAAAAAATATGTGTGGAATAGTAGCTTACATCGGGCCTAAACAGGCCGCTCCCATCATCCTCAAGGGATTAAAAAGACTGGAATACAGAGGATATGACAGCGCAGGAATTGCCTTAATTGACAATGATAATTTAAACATATACAAGACTAAAGGAAAGGTGACGGACCTTGAAGCTGCAACGGAAGGGAAAAATATTTCCGGTCATATCGCCATGGGTCATACCCGGTGGGCTACGCACGGTGAACCAAATGACATAAATGCGCATCCACACATGTCACAAAGCGGTAATTTGGCTGTTATACACAATGGGATTATAGAAAATTACGCCACTATTAAAGAAGAGTTGGAAAAAAGGGGCCATATATTTGTAAGTGATACTGATACCGAAGTACTGATTCACCTAGTAGAAGATATTCAGGTACACGAAAAAATATCAATAGATGAAGCGGTAAGGATTGCGTTGAACCAAGTAATCGGCGCTTATGCCATTGTGATTCTTGTAAAAAATGAACCAGCTAAGTTAATCGCTGCCCGCAAAGGAAGTCCATTAGTAGTGGGTATTGGTGAAGAAAAAGGCGAGTTTTTTATGGCAAGTGACGCTACACCAATAGTTGAATACACACGTGATGTTACTTACCTTAATGATGGCGAAATTGCCATTGTGAAAGATGGTATCCTCAGCATTAAAACAATTGAGAATATTGCCAAAACACCATTTATACAAAAACTGGAAATAAATCTCGAGGAAATAGAAAAGGGAGGATACCCTCACTTTATGCTGAAAGAGATTTTTGAACAGCCAAAATCTATAC
>JBBQIF010000034.1:0-12675 GCA_038324665.1 Bacteroidia bacterium | reverse complement strand
GAAGGAATACAGCCTTACCCCTGAGCGGAAAATCCTGTATAAGGCGGCTCTCCATAAACCCCTTGGACTCATATTCTGATTCAGAATATCCATTAGGAAGTTCATTCTTTTGTTCAAATTCTATCAACATATATTCATTCTTCTTTGCAACATTGCAAAGCGTATGAAATGATGCTATACTAAAGTAATCCATCAACTCGGATGGAAAGAACTTGTGAAGTAATTGTAGGCTTATTGTTTCGATCACTTTTTATCACAAAAATAATCCTTTTCATTTTACTCCCCAACTTTTGACTGTGACCCTATTAATGGTCTCCGTTTTCCTTTCTTTAACTTCAATTGTTTTTGTTAATGCATGATTTTGTTTTCCCATAATTTTCTCACACATTTGCCTCTATGCAATCTCAATCATTTGAAATCACTTTAGCTAAAATAGCCACTCAGGTGTGGATTATGGTATTGGTGCCATCGAGTTTTGTGATGTTTCCAGTTATATTATTGACTTATATTGTGGTTGGTGAAGCGATGTATTATGTGATTTTCTTTGCATTTATAGGCTTTTCCGTATTCCTTACTTTCAAGTTGATTAAAAATTGTACCAGAAGGGGGACTTTGATAATTAACGAAAAGGGACTTCAAATACTGTTCAACACAAAGAATATTTTCTACAACCATCTAAATAACAAATCTATTGGCTGGGATGAAGTGAATAAAGTGGCCTATAATTACGATATCAACCACAATATGCCTTACATCGTTTTCAGATTTGATACAGTAAAAGGATCCTACATCTGTATGCAGGAAAAAAACATAAGCGAAGGGCTAGATGAAAGTAACTGGCCCCTTTGGCAAGCGCTCGACCATCATGTGAGCGATTATAGCCATGTACACAGGGAGCACAAGATTAGCAGACGGTCTTTTTACGAAACCCTTTGGTTTAAGGGCCTGATGTGGGTCTTTACGTTCTTTTTTGTAGGTGCCTGCATCTATAAGATCATGTATCCTGCTGATGCACCCGCATGGTACAGCATCCTCAGATTACTCCTTTTTATACTACCAGCTCACATTACTTATTGGGTAGGGAAGAAGATTAAAGCGGGGAATAAACCCACAAGGGTAAGTGAATGAGATTGAATACTTAGAAGTTAAAAATATTATAAAAGGGTATATTTTTTGATATTTGTGTGACAATTTTTTCTAGAAGAGGACACTTGGTTATTTATCCGAATATAAATTCCGGAAAGACTATCAATATCTGTTGCAATGAAAATGTAAAAGTACTAGAAATAATTAACTCCCTAGGGCAAAAAATTGCTTTTAAGACAATGATAAAGGCCTCAATATTAACTATTGAACCGACAATAAGTTTAGTAACCGGCATTTATTTTATTAAAGTACTTGACCAATATAATAAGGAACAGGTGTTTAAAATGATTGTTAATTATTAGTACAATACTTAATATTTTTTACTTTTTTCTGCTAATTTGCTATATTCGTATAGATTTAACTTTGTTATGTTAAAAACATTCTTCTTATTTTCATTGTTTTACAGCTTTAATTTTTGTACCGCCCAAAACTTAGTCAATAACCCAAGTTTTGAGGATACCGTTAGTTGCCCGAATGATTATAGTCAAATTGACAAATGTATGGGATGGCGTGCAAGCGTGCAATCACCGGACTATTTTAATTCTTGTAGTTCATATTTAGTTGGTATCCCATCAAATGTATTAGGATATCAATATGCTTTAACAGGGAAAGCATATTGCGGAATATTAATCTATGCGACTCCTATGTCAAATATAAGGGAAACCATAAGTGGAAAACTGCTGCAACCCTTAATAAAGGGAAATAAATATTATACAAGTTTGAATGTAAGTTTAGCAGACAATTGCTTCTACAATTGTAATAACCTTGGTATTTCATTTTCAACAATCCCGCTTACCAATGGTAATGCGGATTATTTTGTTAACAAGAATCGCCCTTTTGTTTACACTAAAACTATTGTTAAGGATTATACCAATTGGGTGCATATAACAGGTTCCTTTATTGCTGACTCTAATTATCAATATGTATTCATTAGTAATTTTTATACTGATAATGTAACGCAAAGGGGTATTTCTGAATCTCCAACTTCTATAGGAAATGAAGCCTATTATTATATTGATGATGTTTGCGTATCAATGGATTCGCTTACTTGTGTTTCGAAAGGGGCGATATCAGGGTTAGAAGAGGTAAAGAAGGAAGTATTTCGCATTTACCCCAATCCATTTACTAATAATATTACTATAAAGGTAACTGAAAACAGTGATAAGGAAGTTGTAATTTTTGATGTGCTTAGCAAAGAAATGATAAGGCAAACTTTCTCTGAAAATATAACTTTGGATTTAAGAGATTTAAGTAAGGGCATTTATTATTATGAAATAAGGAATGAACTAGGGGTGATGGAGAGGGGGAAGATGGTGAAGGAATGAAAAAAAGTGTTTTGCTTTGTGAATTCAATAGGGCAGAAAATGGCATTTAATTCCAAATTAAAAGGCAATACCTTAACAATTGAACCGTTAGAATTACTGACTGCAGGGATATATTTTATAAAAGTGGCAGATAACAATAATAAGGAGCAGCTTTTTAAAGTTTTGGTGAATTATTGATAAATTAATATTAATAACTTAAATTGCATAATATGTACGGGTGTAAAAAATATTATTTTATAATTGTATTACAATTTACAAGGGTTTTAAGTTATGGACAGAACTTGGTGCCTAATCCAAGTTTTGAAGATACCATACGGTGTCCAAATTTTCCTGGTCAGGTTAGCGCTTGCAGAGGATGGTATGGTTACGGTAATAGCCCGGATTATTTTAACGCATGTGAACCTACAAATTATATTGGAGTTCCCTTCAACGCTGCTGGATATCAGAATGCACTGTCAGGAAAAGCATATTGCGGCTTCATTGCATATTTCTATATGTCTCCAGATACCAGGGAGATGCTAGGTAGGCAGCTAATGACTTCTCTTATAAAAGGTAATAAATATTATGTTAGTTTTAATGTAAGTTTAGCGGAGTATGCAAAATATACTTGTAATAATTTGGGGATTTCATTTTCAACTGTATCTCGTGCCAATGATATAATGAGTTTTGTTAATAAAAACAGGCCTTTTGTTTACACTAAATCAATTATAAAAGATTACACCAATTGGGTTAAAATTAGTGGTTCTTTTATAGCAGACTCCAATTATCAATATATCATTATTGGCAACTTCTTAGCAGACAGCCTTACTAATTACGAAATTTCAAATTCCCCTGAAGCAAATGGGAACAACGCTTTTAATGATGCATATTATTACATTGATGATGTTTGTGTTTCCACAGATTCTCTTACATGTGTAAATAAAACAGGGCTTATAGCAACGAAGAAGGAAAAGAATATTGTAGTTTATCCTAATCCGTTTATAAATGACATTACTATTCAGGTAACTGAAAACAGTAATAAAGAAGTTGTAATTTTTGATTTGCTTAGCAAAGAAATGATAAGGCAAGCATTTAACGGTAACATAACGCTGGATCTGCAATATTTAAGCAAGGGCATTTATTATTATGAAATAAGGAATAGTAATGGGATGATGGAGAGAGGGAAGATGGTGAAGGAATGAAATTACAATACTTAATATTTTTTACTTTTTTCTGCTAATTTGCTATATTCGTATAGATTTAACTTTGTTATGTTAAAAACATTCTTCTTATTTTCATTGTTTTACAGCTTTAATTTTTGTACTGCGCAGAACCTGGTGCCTAATGCGAGTTTTGAGGATACCTTACGTTGTCCAAATTTCTCTGGCGAGGTTAATTCTGCTAAAGGATGGTATGGCTACGGTAATAGCCCGGATTATTTTAATACATGTGAAGCCAAAAATTATGTTGGGGTTCCCTTCAATGGTTTTGGATACCAGAATGCACTGTCTGGAAAAGCATATTGCGGCTTCATTGCATATTTCTATATGTCTCCAGATACCAGAGAAATGATAGGTAGGCAGTTAATGACTTCTCTTATAAAAGGTAATAAATACTATGTTAGTTTTAATGTAAGTTTAGCAGAATATGCAAAATATACATGTAATAATTTGGGGATTTCATTTTCAACTGTATCCCGTGCCAATGTCAAAAATACTTTTGTCAATAAAAACCGGCCTTTTGTTTACACAAAATCAATTATAAAAGACTACACCAATTGGGTTAAAATTAGTGGTTCTTTTACAGCAGACTCCAATTATCAGTATATAATTATTGGAAACTTCTTAACTGACAGCCTAACGAATTACGAAATTTCAAATTCCCCGGAAGCAAATGGGAACAAAGCTTTTGATTATGCATATTATTACATTGATGATATTTGCGTTTCCACAGATTCTCTTACATGTGTTAATAAAACCGGGCTTATAACAACGAAGAAGGAAAAGAATTTGAGTGTTTACCCCAATCCGTTTACAAATGATATGACTATAAAGGTAACTGAAAACAGCGATAAAGAAGTGGTCATTTTTGATGTGCTTGGCAAAGAAATGATAAGGCAAACATTTACTGATAATATAACGCTGGATGTGCAATATTTAAGTAAGGGCATTTATTATTATGAAATAAGGAAAAGTGATGGGATGATAGAGAGAGGAAAGATGGTGAAGGAATGAATTTTGAATACAAATATTTTTTACCATTTTCTTGTAATTTACTATAATAGACAAATTCCATAATCGATGGAGTTTTGGTGTTTATGGCAATGATATAATTAGAAATGTAACCCTGATTGTGAATGATACTTTTAGATTATATTACAGATTGCATAATACGCCCTAGCACCAACAGGATACTGCTTATATGGATAAATATTTTTTAATGGTAGCAGTAAAAGAAAAATAATATGCGCATTATTTTAGCCTACATCAGAAATACTGGAATTTTTAAGGCGATTGAACCTCCGTTACAGGTGTTATAACAATAAAAAAACCTGCAGAAGGTTAATCCTACAGGTTTATTTAACTACTTTTCTACTTATGAAACTTACTTCATAACTATAAGTTAGACAAAGGGATGACGTGAAGGTTGCATCACTTAAAATAACATCAGTTCGGGTTACAGAGAATTAGTTGTCATCATTTTTGCAAGAGAATTGAAGCAAAAATGTCGCCAACCATGGTCAACGTTTGTATTATAACCATGCCATAACGGGCATGGTTATAAACATTTGACTCCTATGGAGTCTTTTGCCCTGTCTGTATTTTGCTTCAAGGTTTCTAGTTATCCCTTTTCAAATTTATTTGAAAACCATTTATGCACCTTTATTGATGCGTGTTTTTTAATGAAGGTATCAATGCTTCTTCGAGGTGCTTCTTAGTGTATTAATTTATATTGATTTACTAATTGCTTTAAAAGGCATCAATGCTGATAAGCGGTGTGGTAAAATGGTTCTCATTGGCTTGCCATTAACAGTTGACAAAATGAAACCGTAGTGGTATAGTGCTGAGGCAAGAGTAGCCGATCCGAATGTATTAATTTCTTATTCCTAATTCACGTTAAAATAACCGTACCCCAAATTGATACCCCAACCAGACATGCTGATCATAAGTGCCGCTTTGATGCCAGATTGCTTTGGTGCCGTAATTTTCAAAATGCGTTTTATAATGATAATCTCTGGTGTCTGCAATCAGGTAATTGAGAGATGCACCACCAAATAGTGCAAGGCCCTTTATTACCTTAAACTCTATATTCGCATTGAGTTTGTTCTGAAGATTCAGATGGTCAGAGATAAAATTAAAGGTTAAATGTTGTGAAGTGGCATCTACAGTAATGTAAAGTGGCTTGGCTAGTTTAAACGATGTACCAACGCCCCAGCCATAGCTCATAAGCGTTGCGGAATCTTTTATTGGCAAGTTTGAATTTATAAATGCAACACTGTAAAATTTTCTTGTGCCCGAACGATAAGCAAAACCATAATTATTTTCATTTCGGCTTAACTCTATTTGGTGTAACCCTGTTCTAATAAAATTAATCAACCCAATTGTGACACCTTCTGCACTATCGGCAATATTCATGATGCCAATTTGAAACCCTCTTACTTTTTTCGCTATATTCACGAACCCTGCTATTTGCCCGCCATCAATCTCATTAGCAATATTCACAAATCCTGCTACTTGTACAAGATTTGATTTGGCTCTAGCAAAATTTACAAATCCTGCTGCTTGGAGGCCATTGGCATCACCCAAGGTTGTATTGACAAAGCCGGCCACTTGGGCGCCTTTCATACTGCCGAGGTTAAAATTAACGAACCCTGCGGCTTGTATGCCATCTAAATTCTTGAGATTGGAATTGAAAAAACCTGCAGCTTGCACACCGTATGCGTTGCCGTGGTTAAAGTTATAAAAACCTGCTCCTTGGAAGCCATCCAAATCTCCAAAATTATGGTTAAAGAAACCTGCAAATTGAGCCCCATGCACTTGCCGGCCCACAATATTGCCAAAACCAGCGAATTGCACCCCATGCATTTCTCGTTTTACAATGTTAAGAAATCCCCCAAATTCCGCACCATCCACGCCACCATTATAACCAACAAATGCATTTAAGGAAAAGCGGTTGGTAACCAAACCGCTTAATCTGCCATTACTTCCAATAGGAGGAATCAATGTAAATTGCCAGTCGCGGTAGAAGGAATCTTGGATATTTTTTTCTGATAAACGCTGATAACTATTGATAAACCATTGGCCGAATTGTGTTTCGCTTACTTTAATTCTTTTTAGGGGAAAGCCATCCCAAGCAAGTATAGTTTTGGTAGAATCTTTTGGCGCAATAGTGGTTGTATCCGTTTCCATGATGTGAAAGCCATAATCAGTGGAATCCAATATATCTGTTTCATCATACTGCATCAACGGCGTTTTACTTTTAAGGTTAATATTGATATCAATTGCTCCGCTATTGTTAAATGTTATCAGGATTGTGGTATCCACATATCCCAGTATATTGTAATGCACAGAAAGGTTGTTTTCTTTACTTGTAACGGGTAGTTCATAGTAACCAAAATCACCGGATAGGGTACTGGACAAGCTTGATTTTTCATAAACACTAACGTTGATAATGCCATTGCCTGAATATAGGTCGCGGATATAACCAGAAACCATGTATTTGTATTTATTGGGCTTGGCAGAACTGCCTTGTATTTGCGATGAATTTTTGGGTATTATTTTCCTTTGTAGAATAAGGTGATTACCGATTTGCTGATACGAAACTTGTCCGATGAACAACTGGTCGAGTACCTCTTTTACCGTCCTGTTTTCGGCATGAATAGTTACTAATCTATTGACATTTATATTGTTGCCATAAGAGAAGTTGAATTCTGCTGTTTCAGAAATAATGTTTAGTACTTTGGCCAAGGGTTGGTTGGTGATTTTTATAGTCACCTTGCGATCCAGAATAGGAAAGGATGTTTGTGACTTGAGTTGCATTGCGTGCCAAAGCAGAAGCAGTAAAAGTATTAAATATCGCATTAGTAGCAGCCCTCCCCTTTAATTATAATAGTATTTGAACCCGGCAAATGTTCAGCTTGCAGATTCAATGTTAAAGTAATTACATTCAAAACTGTTTCCAATTGATCATGATCGAATGAGGACGTGATTCTGCAATTTCCAAGTGCTTTATTGTCAAGTTCAATCGATACGTCTTTGTAATATTGGTTCAAGTCTTTTACTACCTGCTTTAAAGTTTCATTTTTAAAATCAAGTTTACCAGAAATATAGGAGAAAGTATTCCTGCTTTCAGGCATAATTTTTTCGAGCAGGTTGGTTTTACGGCTGTATTTAGCGCCCATTCCTGCCGTTAGTACCATTTCTCCTTTTGGTGTATTGAATCTAACCCTACCTTCTTTAACCCTTACTTCTGTCTGGTCTTTATCCGAGATCACCTCAAATTCCGTCCCTAAAACAGTGATGGAGGTATTTTCTGTCTGTATCTCAAATGGTTTTTCCTTGTTATGGGCAATGGCAAAGAACGCCTTGCCACCGTTCAGCACTACCTGCCTTTTATCGCCCTTGAATTCCTTAGGATAAGAGAGAGTCCCTGATTGGATATTCACTTTGGAGCCATCTTCCAGTTGCAGGTTTTGTGGAATATTTGTCACCGTAGCGGTTAACATGGTTTCCGGCAATGGTTTATTATAGTTGAAGAGAAAAAGGCCAATCCCTGCAATTAATGTGATGGAGGCTGCTACCAACCATTTGCGCGCAATTGGGAAAACACGGTCTTTTGAATGAACGGCATGAATCTTTTCCTGAACATGCTGCCATGCGAGGTCAACATTCACACTTTTTTGATCCTTTACTGCATTGCTTTTTTCCCAAAGGGTTTCGAACTGCTGCAAATGCTTTTCATTATCAACAGAGGCCTTTCGCCATTGTTCTATCATGGCAGTTTCGTGAGGCTCCGCTTCACCCACTATGTATTTTACTAATATATCGTCCGTTACCATGGTTTTAATTGTTTAAAAAGTGAATGATGATGAATAAAATCGTTAAGTAATCTGCTAGGTTTTCGCGCATTAACCGCAATGCCTTTCCCATCTGGTTTTCTACTGTTTTAGGCGAGATATTGAGCACATTGGCAATTTCTCTGTATTTGAGTTCTTCGAACCGGCTCATTTTAAAAATAAGACGGCATTGTTCAGGAAGTCCCATCAAGGCCTTCTCAATATTTTTTTCCAATTCCTTCAAATTATGAAGGGAAATGGGCTGTTCTGTTAATTCGCTGTTTGTTTGCATCTGTAAATAGTTTTCTTTTACCTTTCGGTGTTTGAGTTCGTTCAGGGCCGCATTGTAAACCGCTTTGTATAAATAGGATTTAATGGAAACATCAAGGGTAATGTTGTCTTTCTTTTCCCATAATTTCACAAATATATTTTGTACGATTTCCTCCGCATTATCCATGTCTTTAGTTATCATATTGGCATAATTGCACAGGCTTTGGTAATATTCCCTGAAAATGAATTCGTATTCGCTTTCGTTGTTGATATTCATTGTTGTCGCTATGGCTGCTTGAGTCATCGGGGCAAATTTAGTAATTAGTGGTTAATAGTGCTTAGTGGTTAGTATTTAGTGGTTAGTGGGTTTTCGTTTGGTATTGAGTTATTCTTCATTGTATAAAGTGCCAAGGACTTGTGGTGGAGATCGCTTTTGTAGTTTCGTTCAAATTCACTAATCCCTAAATCCTAACCCCTAATCTTTTTCTTGTTAATTACTGGACCTAACTTTACCGCTTCCTGATATTTTAATGTTTGTATTTGGCGAACCACGGTAGATGATATCACCACTCCCAGAAATGGTGGCATCCAGTTGTTTTACGGCATATAATTTTATCTCGCCCGAACCGCTGACTCTGGCATCTACAATGTCAACCCTGAGCCATTCTGCATTCAAGTTGCCTGAACCACTTACTGTATATTTAGCGGAATTACAACTGTTATTGCCGTAAAAGGTTATATTGCCTGAACCACTGATATTGGCTTCAAATGAATTGGTAATGATGCCATCCAAACTTAAGCTGCCGGAACCACTGATGTTAACATCGAGGGATTCTGTTTTCAGGTTATTCATACCTTTTACATCGCCGCTTCCGCTGATGTCTAAATTGTTTAATGAAGGCATGTAAACTCTTATCGTTACAGTATTGTGATGCCTCAAATTGGTACATTTTCTTAAACGGATGTTTAAAGTGCTACCACTTACATTGGTCTCTATAACATCCAACACATTTTGTTGCCCGTTTAATTCCACGTGGTAAACACTGTCTTGGTAAAGTTCAACATTGGCATCCATGCTAAGTGAAACTCCTGTAAAGTTGCTAAGATTGCGGGTTACTTTTACGTCCGACCCATGTCCTTTCACCCACATTCTGTCTTTAGCACAAGAACTTGCAGTGAAGATAATTGCTATAAATAGCATAATTGTTATTAATTGATTTTTCATTTTTTTGATTGATTTTGTTTGTTTGATGTCGGTGTTTGTCATCTTATTTGCAGGGCCAAATAAGTCGCCAAACACTGTTACGTTTTGTTCTTTCCCCCCGGACTGAAGTCCGGGGTTATTAATGTTCGACCCCTTCAGGGTCGAGGATCGTTTTATATTTTTCATTTTTTTGATTGATATTGTTTGTTTGATGTGGTGGTGTTTGTCATCTTATTTGCAAAGGCAAATAAGTCGCCAAACACAGTTACGTTTTGTTCTGTTCCACCGGACTGAAGTCCGGAGTTATGAAAATTCAACCCCGCCACTGGCGGGTTTGGGGAGTTTTTTATATTTTTCATCTTACTTAATTATTTAACCCGGGTTAAAACCTGAGGTTATTGTTATTCGTTGTCTTTCTTTTCTTTTGAATGTTAATTTTCTATTGTTTGTTTTATCCCACTAACCACTAAATACTAGTCACTAATTTCTAGAACTCCACCTTATAACTTAGTATAGGTATCAATGGCGTCTGGTACCACGTATTCACTTCATTCTTGTCCACATCGTAATAGGTGCCCCCTATATTCTTACGGTTCGTTGTGTTTTGAATATCAAGGCTCCAGATACTGTTATATTTTGTATGGTTAATACGGTAACTGATCTTGATATCTGCCCTGAAATAATCGGGAAGTTTTTCAGTAAAAGGCTTGGTGTCATCATTTATTTGCGTGTTGTATAATTTAGACTTTTCATGGTCAATAGGTGTTTGCCTAAAGCCGCCATACCAGAGAGTCTTGATATTGAAACCCAGTATTTTCCTATTGTCTTTCAGCGCTATTTCTTTACCACCGGTAAAGGTTAAGGAGTGCTTGCCATTGAACCGGCTGTTATACCATTGGTGGGTCTGTGTTTGATAGCGACTGTTATAAATTGCACCTGACAATAGGTAATAGAATCCTTTGTTCAAAAACCTCTCAAATGTTATTTCTGTGCCATAGTTTTGGCCAATGCCCTTGTTTACCATAGGAGTAGATACAATGCCCCAGTTAAGGTTAATCAATGAATTTGTGCTGTTAGGATCAATACCAATAGGAATATTGTAAAGTTGTTGCAGATAGGCCTCAATTTTTATACGGGTACTGTTTTTGAAATTAATTTCATAACCTGCTACAAAATGGTGGGCCTTACTGAAATTAAGGTTGCGGTTTGGATAGGTTTTGTTGCCATCGTTATCTAATACTTGCGCAAAATAAACGCCCGGTAACTGCAACTGACTGTGCAAACCATAGCCAAACGTAATAGACTGATTGCTCTTTACATCATATCGCATACTGGCTCGTGGCTCTAAAGAAAATTTCTTATTCAGTAGCAGGAACATGCTGTGGAAACCCGCAAATAGGCTTAGTTTTTTGGTGGCTTTTATTTTTACCTGTGCGAAGCCTTGTGCATAGCTGGTTTGCCCTTTATTGTCAAGATAAGTGCGCATGACATTGAGTGTATCCAATTCTTTCTGCGTGTTATTATAGAACCAGTGGTTGAATATAACACCGGTGCGCAGGTGTGCCTTATCACTTATTTTATGGTTGATGGTGCTATTAAGGGCTACTTTACTGTTTGCTAAAATATTTTTCCAATGCGTCTCAGTATGTGTATAATCGGTAGCATAATATTCACCTTTATCACTCAGGATATTGGCGGAGTATAGCAATACGTTTCTTAAGGTTGTTTTCTTACCTAATTGGATTAAATGGGTGCCGCCAATTGCACCAGTATTACTCCCGTAAAAGAAATCATAACGATCGCTTTTTACTTTCCATAAACTAGAGTCCTTTTTTGCTTTTTGTGTTTGAGTGCTTATGCCTCCAAAGCCAAAGAAAGTAATAGCACCAAGCTTAGATTTTGGCAGGGCTATATTAAATGCCATGTCCTGGAATAGTGTAGCCGCTCCGCCAATGTTTACGCCCATCTTGCTTAAAATACCCAAAGTACTATAGCGGTAATTTATTAGATAACTACCACCCTTTTTAGACAAAGGTCCCTCGGTGGCCAAATCTAAACCAAGGAAACCGGCCTGTAAAGTATATTCTTTTTTCGTGCTGTTGCCTTTCCTTAATTTAAGGTCGAAAACACCACTCAGAGCATTGCCATATTCGGCTGCAAATGCACCTGTCATGAAATCGGAATTACTGAGTAGTTGTGCACTTAATAGTGATACACCTCCACCTGATGCATTAAAACTGGCAAAGTGATTAGGGCCGGGAATATCGATGCCTTCCATGCGCCAAAGCATACCAGCGGGCGAGTTACCTCTAATTACTATGGTATTATTGCCATCATCTGCACCAACAACACCGGCAAATGAAGTAGCCATCCTGGCAGGATCGTTTATGGCTGCGGCAAACTTCTGTGTTTCTTCCACCGAAAAAGTGCGGGCACTTACTGTGGCCATATCATTAATTGCTCTTGACTTGTTGAATTTGCTCTTCACCTTGGCGCCTTGCAAAATGGCCACTTGTTCGTCCATCTGCACATTTACCACCGCCTCCTTGCCACTGTTTACTAATATATTGGGTAATGTCAAATCAGTGTATTTAATGTGCGTGGCTATAAGTGTGTGCCTTCCTATCGGTATATTAATAATCTGAAAATTACCATTTACGTCGGTAGCGGCAACCTTGCTGCTATCGTTATCTATT
>JBBQIF010000033.1:0-12735 GCA_038324665.1 Bacteroidia bacterium | reverse complement strand
ATAAAAACATCAAAATGAAAATCCTCTAATTTTTTACCAATATGCTCCGTAAAACAAGACCCAAGCAATGCAATTCTATCATCAAAATTGATTTGAGATACGGATGCTTCCAATTGCATATCCAGTGAATACCTTATCATTGTACCTTACTCAATATTTCTATTTTAATAATTCAGTTACGAATTCATCCCGCATATCATAAAATACTTGTCGAATGGGTGTCTTGCCATTGGTACCGTAATTTACCAAGTTGATAAACATCCTGTTATTCCTTGTCGGAAAATAATGGGCATCACCACTATAGGCCAAATCTCTTCCGCTATGACCGATACCTAAATGACCTAAGTTTAGTGTTTTATATTGTTGCAATAAACCAGTGCCTAAATTCCCCTTTTCGTCATCTGCAATAAACGTCTGCATGATGTCCAATGATTGCTGATTCACCAATGTTTTATTAATGAATAAAGCTTTCATGAATTTATGCAGATCAAGTATATTGCTGTAAATTCCGCCATAACCATTCCCACTACCAGTTATTAGGTTAGAGCAATTTACAATGGTGCCATTGTTGTACAAATCGTAATATCCTTGGGCAGTATATTTCGGCAAGGCATCGTGATAGGCATAGTAAGTATTCGACATGCCTACTTTATCTATAACCAATTCATGCATCCATTTCTGATGAGGCCTACCAGTAATTTTCTCTATACACAAACTCAGTAGCAAGGTATTTGTATTGCTATAACTTCCTTGGGTAGCGTTGGAGGCATACTCAAACATTTTTGGCTTTTTATACGCAAATTTGATCAAATCTGCACCGCTCCAGTTCTTATTTGGATTATTTAAAATCCCAAGATAGAAATCACCATCGCTGATAATTTCATAAATACCTGAACTGTGGCGCATCAAATCCCGGATAGTAGCCTTATCTGCATTTTCTACATTTTCCACAATTTCCTTATCGAGATACAATGCGATTTTATCATCAAGATTCACTTTACCCTGTTCGCGCAATTGCATCACGGCAGTGCCAAACATCATTTTTGTAATGCTGGCCACTTTGCTCACTGTACATGGTTTAAAATCTATGCCTTCCACCAAATCAGATTTACCAGCACTCCCCAACCATACACCGTTTTCGTCCTCTAATAGCACTGCAATACCGGGCAAGCCTTTCTTATGGTATTTTTCTAATATTGCCTTAAAAGCAGCATTTTTTGGATGCTTATAGCTACTATCTACATAATTGGCGTTACAAGTTTCTGTTTTATCTACAATGGGTTTTTTACAAGATAAAAATGCGAAAGTAAACAGTGCAATGATTGCAGATATAACAATCTTATTTTGCATCTTTACCTCCTTTCTTTAAAACGCTCATTGGCACTGTAATACCCAAGTGCAACACATTATATGGCAATATCGGCACATAGCTGGCTACAAATGGCGTCTGTAGCATATTCTGGTAACGGATAAATGCCCGACACCCTGAGCTTGTAATTTTATAATCAATACCCATGGATAAGCTTATTAAGGCTTGTGGTCGGCTTTTTATTTTTTTTTGCACCCATTCCCCATCGCTGTTTAAATCAAATTGCTGAGTAGCCGGAATCATGTGCATATAACCTCCGCCAATCGCTACACTCAAGCCTATTTTAGACCCCAATTTATAACGGTAACCAAATTCTGTGTAAAGTAGAATGCTCCGCTGAACAAAACGATGGCTGAAATAACCGGCCTTGAAACTTTGCATCCAATTATGCTTAGGTTTTTCCTTCCAATTAAAACCGGTACTGATTGTAATTCCTGGATGAAATTGTGAATAAAATACTTTTGGGAAGCCGGTAATGGGTTTGGCGGTTACAAAATTATTAACAGCAAGTCCCCAATAAAGCAGAGGTTTTTTAGCCCCAAAAGAGCTTTGAATGCCAAAAACCACAATAAGGATGAAAATATATTTCCTATTCATATTATCGCAATGATAATAGTTTTTTCCGGATTTCTAAAAATAGATCACTCCAATTTTAAGTCATCATCCTCATCATCAATAATATCCGGATTATAACCTGACTTTTCAACCGACACTTTAACCAATATACTTGACCAAGTTGCCAGGAAACCTATTCCACCTATCAATAAAAACTGGGAATATGAAATATGGTAAAGCTTCATAACCGCCCCTGTAACAATGGTAATATTAGCAATTGTTTTAAGAAATGACAAGGTTAAAATTAAATTTTTACCCGTATTCTTAGCTAATTGATACCGTCGTTTATTTAAAAAGTTAGCTGCAAACCAAATCACTAAAATAAAACTGGGCAATAGACGGAAAACAATCCCTGATTGAAGGCCCACAACAAAAGGAAATTCCATTATGATTAAAATGATAAAAGCAATCCACAAAAGTGCGGTCCTGAAGAGAAGCATGTGATTCGAGTATCTAGGATTTAATGGTTAGTATCTAGTGGTTAGTGTTCAGTGATTAATGAACGGACACTGAGCGAAGCTGAAGTGGAAGTGGAAGTGGAAAATATCTATCAATATAAAGGGAAGCCCTGCATAAGATTGTTAACTTTTGTCTTTATCTCCTGCAAACGGGTTTCATTATTGTGGTTCATCAAGGCATTATCAATCAACTCAGCAATCTGTGGCATATCCGCTTCTTTCATTCCTCTTGTGGTAATAGCAGGTGTTCCTAACCTTATACCCGAAGTAACAAATGGGGAGCGAGTTTCGAAAGGCACTGTGTTTTTATTAATGGTTATATCACATTTTACCAGAGTGTTTTCTGCCAGTTTCCCGGTAATATCATCCCCTTTTGGCCTTAAGTCAATCAACATCAAATGATTAGCTGTACCGCCTGAAATAATTTTGTAACCTAAGCCCACCATAGCTTTGGCCAATTCCGCAGCATTTGCTATTACCTGCCTGCAATAAGTTGTGTATTCTGGCATCAAATCCTCTCCAAATGCCACCGCTTTAGCCGCAATAACATGCTCCAACGGGCCGCCCTGTGTACCCGGGAAAACGGCACCATCCAATATAGCACTCATCATTTTTGTTTCTCCTTTAGGTGTTTTTTGCCCGAAAGGATTTTCGAAATCTTTACCCATCATAATGATTCCACCTCTTGGTCCACGCAAAGTTTTATGCGTAGTTGAGGTAATAATATGGCAGTGCGGTAAAGGGTCGTTCAATAATTTAGTGGCAATCAACCCGGCAGGATGCGCAATATCCGCCATCAAGAGCGCTCCGACCTTATCTGCAATAACCCTTAGTTTCTTATAGTCCCAGTCCCTGCTATAGGATGAAGCTCCACAAATAATTAGTTTTGGTTGTTCCTTGATAGCAATTGTTTCAATCTTATCAAAATCTATCATCCCGGTAGCTTCCTCTACGCCATAAAAGCTGGGTTTATATAATTTACCTGAAAAATTCACCGGAGAACCATGCGTTAAATGGCCACCATGGCTTAAATCAAAACCTAATATTTTATCGCCTGGATTTATGCAACCGAGCATCACAGCAGCATTGGCTTGGGCACCACTGTGTGGCTGTACATTGGCCCACGCAGCGCCGAATAATTGCTTTAACCTGTCTATAGCCAACTGTTCTACCTGGTCTACCACCTCGCAACCACCATAATACCTTTTACCCGGTAAACCCTCGGCATATTTATTGGTTAAAACACTGCCCATGGCTTCCATCACTTGTTTAGAAACAAAATTTTCTGAAGCTATTAATTCAATACCATGTTGCTGGCGTTGAAGTTCCTGGTTAATCAGGTCAAATATTTTAGTATCTCTTTGCATAATGATTGGCAAATATATTTGAAAGTTTCCTATTTTTCGGCTTAAAGCATTATTTAAAATTTTTAGAATTCCTTCACATTTACTTGACATATCCACTTGTCATCCCGAAAAAACAAGTTTTATAGAATAGATTGTAACATAAATTACATTTTTTACGTTAATTTGTTAGATTGTAATACAGATGCTTTTCCGAATTATTATTTTCATTTTTTTCGCAGCTATTTTTCTTAGCAAAGCCGGTGCGCAGCACTTTGAGGTAAAGGGCAAGGTTACTAATAGTTCACTTGAACCAATTGCTTATGTTAATGTTTCTGTTGTGGAGAACCATACCGTTGGAACTTCAACCAATATCCAAGGGGAATACAGTATCAGTCTAAAAAATGGGTCTTATGTTTTGGTTTTTTCCTTTGTCGGTTACAAATCTATTAAAATACCAGTAATCGTAGATAACCACCAAATTGTACAGAACGCTATTCTGGAGCAAGAAGAAAGACAAATAGAAGGCGCATTAATAAAAAGCAAAAAAGGAGATAAATCTGAAGAAATCATTAAAAAAGTGATAGCCAATAAACATAAATATTCTAACCCAACCCCTTTTGTTGTGAATGCCTACATAAAGGCAACCCGAGAAGAAAATACGGCAAAAAGAAAAAAGGACACTGCCGCTCCCCCTGCAGAATTAACCATGGCTGAAATATACATGACACTTAATTTCTCCCCGCCAGAGAAAATAAAAGAAGAGCGGACTGGAGTTGATATAAGAGGAGACCAAGATGGCCTATTTTTTTTAACCCATACAGATGGTGATTTTAACTGGTATAAAAACCTTGTTGAAATTCCTGCCCTTTCAGCTTCTCCATTCTTGTCTCCTATCAGCAATAGTGGTTTATTTGCTTATAAATACAAAATGCTGGGCAGCTATGTTGAAGGCGATAAAAAGTATTACAGGATTAAGGTTACCCCTGGCATTATGGGCAATGCCCTCGTAAGTGGTGAATTAGTGATAATGGACAGTGCATGGTGCCTTATTTCGGTAAAGTTGAACCTCCCCAAATACCACATGGTAGAATATGATGCTTTTGAAGTGAACCAACAATATATATTGAAAGACAGTAATTACTACCTAGATAAGCAGGAATTCAATTATGTGGCCAAATACGGACGAACTAAAAACAGTGGGCGAACAGTGGTGTACTACTTCGATTACCGGTTCAACCACCAGTTTAAGAAAAAGTTCTTCAACAATGAACTAAGCAGTACAACACAATTGGCATACGAACGAGATTCTAATTTCTGGAGCGAGATAAGGAAAGAACCATTTACAACAGAGGAAATTCGCTTTATCAGGAAAAGCGACAGCACCAAAGCATTGAGGTCCCAAAAAAAATGGCAGGATTCCGCCGATGCTGTTTTAAACAAAATCACCTTTAAGAAAGTTTTTATTTTGGGCCAGTATAATTATAAAAGGACAAAAGAAAGGTATTGGGGTTTTAAACCATTGCTTTACGCCTATACGCCCATATACATTGCCGGCCCGCGGATTAACTATTGGGTTAGCTATGAGAGGACCTTCAAATCAAAAAAAACTATTGAATTATTTACTCGCGCTAATTATGGGTTATACAATCAAGATTTGAAAGGCACAGTGAGCGTTGGTAGATTGTATAATCCTTTTAACCGGGGCTATTTTAGCGTTTCAATTGGAAGCGATTTTGGGATTATCAACCCTAATGATGCCTGGATAGCCATTTTCAGGCGTTCCAACTTCTATGTTCAAGACGGAGGATCCATCGTACATAGGGTTGAACTAATTAACGGGCTTTACCTAGGCAATGATTTTGATTTCACAAGAAGGAGATCTATTGCCAACTATAAATTCGACCAATTAGCAGACACTACCATCTATGGGCCAAACACACCTATCGATTTCGATAATTACACAGCACTATTTAGCAGTATTTCGCTTAGCTATACACCATTCCAAAAGTACATAAGAGAACCTTACCAAAAATTGATATTGGGTTCCAAATGGCCTGAATTTACTGTGAAATACCGCAAGGGTCTCAATATATTAGGCAGTAAGATAAACTTTAACTTCCTGGAATTCCAGATAGCCCAGGAATTCAAATTAGGACTTGCAGGTATCAGTAAATATAGAATTACTTCGGGAGAGTTTTTAAGCCATAAAGATCTAAGACTGATTGATTATAAATACCAGCGCAGAGCAGGACCTATTTTTTTTAGCAATCCTTTATATTCCTTTCAGGCCATTGACAGCACGTACAGCACGATTAAAAGGTATTATGAAGCTCATTATTTCCACAGGTTCAATGGCGCTTTGCTCAATAAAATTCCTATCATCAAAAAACTCAATCTGATTGAATGTGTAGGCGGAGGGTTACTTTATACCAAAGAAAGAAATATGAAATATGTTGAGGCTTTTGTAGGACTTGAAAAAGTGGTGCGTTTCTGGAGGAAACGGTTTAAGATAGGGCTCTTTTATGTGGCGGCAGCCAGTAATAATTATAGCTATGTGCCACAGTTTAAATTCACTATCGAGGGCTATGATGACAGGACCAATAAATTCAATTATTAGGAATCAGTTATTTGTTAATTATTATTAGTTATTTGAAAGATACCTTCAATTCTTAATCCGTATCTCCCTTATTAACTTATAACCGAATAACCTTTAACTAGCCCTAGAATTCAAAACATTTCCTTTTACCATTGATACTTCCCCTTCTTGGTTTTCCAACCTTAAATTGAGAGCCTCTTTTATTTGACCCAATTGTTATATTATAGGTAATATTCAAGAAAATATAGGAGTCATTATTCCAATTATGCCCTCTGATACTGCCAGGTGAACTTAAAAATGGCACAACACCATCACTCCTATCAGCAAGATCCGCAGCTATCTGTCCTTTTGCTTCTACCAATAATACAGGGTCAACAAAATAACCGCTAACATCATCAATATAGTCAGTTTTAGTTTTTCTCATATTCAGCTCAAAAGCCAGGTATTGTCCGCGACCTAGTGCCATTTTGTAGCCAAAACCATTGGGAAAACAGAGTGAATAAAGTGAATATGGTGATTTTCCGGCGGTATACTGACCCTCAGTACCATATTTCTGGAGTTCATATACTTTCCCATTCATCCTTGTTTTAGGGTTAAAATGAAAATATCCCACTCCCCCGAATATATAAAATATCCCTTTGCCTTTGTTAATTCGCAGTACATTTAGTTCAGCCACCGCATCTGCCTCGTATATATTGGTAAAGAAACTCAAGTTCCTACTTCTGCGCTCCTTATTAACAGTGTATTTATCATCACCATATAAGCGGGCATACCAAAGATTTGTGCGGAGGGCAAAATATTTACCAAAGCCTATCCTTGCGCCTGCCGTAATACCGTAACGGGTGGATTGAAAATCTAAATCCGATGGATCATTGGTACCCAAAAACGGCTTTCCACCCAGATCACCCAAAAAACTGGCCGATCCACCACCAAAAAATAAATCAACACTTTGGGCTTTAACTTCATAACTTAAGGCTATGGTTAAAGCACAAATGAAAAACAACTTTTTCACATTTAAAGTAATTTTTCGTTCTACTGTAATTTTCATCATTTTATCTTCATTATTTTGTTCTAAAAACTAAATTTTAAGGACCTTGACTACTGAGTTTTTATACTTAATAAGTATATATACTCATGATTATCAACATCTTATATACAAACATACACAACAATTGGCATTTTAATAAAAAACCTTATAAAAAAGTTTTAAAAGATTAGTTTTAAGCATTTTAAAATATATTATTTCTAATTAATGGTTTAAATCAAGGTGCATTTTCATTCAAATACATGCTTAATTCACGCACTTACTCATTTTGTGTAAAGTGTACTATATTAGACTGCAAAATCGGTTCCCGGATGTCACTATACATACAAAAGAATGCTAAACGGGTATATTTCGCCCTGAACGGGAATAATGAGCCCCCAGTTGGCAAAAAAGCAACATAAGCGTGAACAGTAACTTCTCTCTTATTCGCAATATGAGAAAAAATAAGCTTTATTGATTAACCGCAATTTCAAGCGGTAAGGAAAATGTTTCCTGCTTCTGTAGATAATGTACATTGATGACTTTAAAGTAAATCAGTTTTGCAAGACTATGTACGATCCTGTGTCTTTTAACATTCAATGTCTGAATCAGATCATTAAGTGTACAATTCGGGATTTTTGATAGCAGATTTAATATCTGTGTTTCAAGATAACTGTAATAAAGTATCGTGTTGGGGAGCTGGTTCTTTCGTTTAATTACCTGAAACATCACAGCGCTTGCAAGCAGACTTTTATCTTTCATCCGGTGATACACCAACCACCTGCCCTCTGGATCCTTCGCAAAGTAAGGTTTATCCGTTCCTTCCTGAATTCGTGCTTCTATGATTGTCTTGCCTTCAATTTCATGCTCAATAAAGTTAACATTGATAGTGGGCCTGCAATAAAGATTTCCTGCCAGTTCAAGCATGTACTTATCGTCTTCGCTCCTTGTACCTGATAAACTTCCATTATCTCTAACACCAATCAATAAAGTGCCGCCTTTGTGGTTGGCAAATGCCACCAGCGTTTTTGCAATTTTTGGTGCGTCAGAAATAGTTTGTTTGAAATCTAAAGTGCTACCCTCTCCTGTTACTATTAATTTTTTTATGTTGTGTACAGGTGACATAGTGATAATTAATTTTAGGAAACGTATGCAAGATAGCTCATTTTATCAAAGTTGAAAATTTTGTTAGAGATGTTTATAATTTCTTCGCTTGTAATGCTATCCAATTTGTGCAAAACTTCCTTTAAAGTTTCCAATTCCTGATTTTGTGCTAGGCTTTTGCCCATCAGAAGCATGAGGTTCATCCTACTTTCCTCTGCTAAAACAATTTGCCCTTTCAACTGCGTTTTTGCTTGGTGCAATTGCAAAGGTGATAGTTTTTTATCCTTCAACTTTTGCAGTTCCCGATAAACTAATGCCACAGATTTGTCCAAATATTTTTTGTCTGTGGAAAGATAACAGTGGAATAATCCTGTATCACTGAACGCGGAATAGCCACTTTCCACATTATAAGTGTAGCCATGTTTTTCTCTTATCGCCAAAGTGAGTCTTGAGTTCATTCCTGGACCTCCTAGCAGGTTATTCAGCAACATCATAGGGAACCTTTCTTTACTCTCGTGCTTATAACATGTGTTGCCCATAATAGCATGACACTGCACATGTTCGGTTTCCTTGGTCTTATGTTTTGGCCTGTAATTTTTAAATGTTACCCTATCCTTTAAACTGAAAGATTTGAATATGATGGATTCCGTATATTTCTCCACCCATTCAATAATTTTTTCAAATGGCACTGTGGTACTGATACTGAAAACAACATTTTTTGGGTGGTAATATACCTTGTGAAATTTTTTCAAGTAATCTGTATCAATTTTATTCAAACTTTCAACAGTACCTAAAATATTGGGTGCCAAAGAATGCCCCTTAAACACCATTTCCTGGAACTCATCGTAAATATTTTCTTCAGGGGTATCCAAGTACATATTAATTTCCTCTGTAATCACCTTCTTCTCTTTCGCCAATTCCTTCTCAGGAAAGGTAGAATTAAAGGTAAGATCGGTCAATAAATCCAGCGCGCGTTCTGTATATTCACTCACAACTGAAGCGTACAGCACTGTTATCTCCTTAGTGGTAAAAGCATTCATTTCACCGCCTACCACTTCGAGGCGATTAATTATGTTCATGGCATTTCTTTTTTGGGTGCCTTTAAAAAGCATGTGTTCAAAACAATGCGCTGTTCCCGGCAATGCACCATCATCTCTTGCGCCCCCGTTAATGGTATATCCAAGGTGGGTAACTGCTGTATTGAAAGCCTGTTTATAAGCAATGCGCAAGCCGTTTTTTAGTGTGTGGACCTGAAAATCTATCAATGGTATATTTAAAAAGATTGAAAAGTTGAAATCGTTTGATTGTATTCCGAAACGAGATGTTTCATAATTTGAGCTACTGGTAATATTTCTTTAACACTTGCCGAAACCTGCCCGATTTCAAGTTCTCCGTTTACCAAATCACCCTCGAACATGCCCTTTTTCGCCCTTCCTCTGCCCAATAATTCTGCGAGCATTTCTTTTGTTGCGCCCACTGCTTCAGCCTTTTTAACTGCTTGGTAAAATTCATTTTTAACTAATCGAACTGGAGTTAATTGTTTAAGAGAAAGTTCTGTGTCACCATCCGTCAGTGAAGTAATCTTTTCCTTGAAATTACGGTGACCACTGCTTTCCTCACTCGAAGCAAATAAAGTACCAATTTGCACTGCATCTGCACCCAATGCCATGGCTGCTGCTATACTTTTACCGCTCCCAATGCCACCTGCAGCAATAAGAGGCAAACTGCAATTTTCTTTTATCAAAGGGATTAAACACATGGTAGTTGTTTCTTCCCTTCCATTGTGTCCGCCAGCTTCAAAACCTTCGGCTACAATTGCATCAACGCCGCTTTGCTCACATTTTTTTGCAAATTTGGTGTTGGCGATCACATGCACCACAGTAATACCCCGTTCCTTAAGGTAAGCTGTCCATGTAGCAGGGTTTCCAGCACTTGTGAAAACTATTTTCACGCCCTCTTCAATGATGATTTGCATCTGCTTTTCGATATCGGGATATAGTAATGGCACATTCACCCCGAAAGGTTTATTTGTAGCTGCTTTACATTTTTGGATATGTTCTCTGAGAACTTCAGGATACATACTACCGCTGCCAATCAGACCTAATCCGCCAGCATTGCTCACTGCCGAAGCCAGCCGCCAGCCGCTGCACCATATCATACCTGCTTGTATTATAGGATATTGAATATTAAAAAGTTGGGTAATTTTGTTCTGCATCAATCCGCAAAATTAAGCAATTTGGGGCAATTCATTAAGCGTGTTGGTATTCAATGTATTAACCGCATATTTTTTAAACCCTCTAATACTTCTTAAAAAGCCACAGATTCACAGATTGATTTTATTTGTTATAAATTTCACAGCACATTAACCCTAAGAGTTAATACCTTTAATCAGTGTGCATTTCCTCCTCCTTATTTTAATCTGTGAATCTGTGGCTCGTCTTAATACCTTATATCTGTGTGCATTTCTCTTTCTAATTTTAATCTGTGAATCTGTGGCTCATCTTAATGCCTCAAATCTGTGTACATTTTCTCCTTCCTATTTTAATCTGTGAATCTGTGGCTAACATTCCCTTCAAATTATAAATTTTTAATAGTTTTAAAAAAAGCGTTTTTTTGCAGTAATAAATAAATAACGGACATGAGCGATACAATAAACGGAGTACTGGAAGACTATAGTCATAACCTTGAAAAATGCATTAACCACACGGTACATGAATTCAATAATATAAGGGCCGGCAAAGCTAGTCCTGCAATGCTTGAAGGCGTAATGGTTGAATATTACGGATCCCCAGTACCTTTGAGCCAGGTGGCCAATGTATCCTCACCCGACACTAGGACGATCGCTGTGCAACCTTGGGAAAAAACCATTATTCAGGATATTGAGCGAGCTATTATCAACAGCAACCTTGGTTTTGCTCCCGGTAACGACGGCAATGTTATCCGCATCACCATACCTCCACTTACCCAAGAGCGCAGAACCCAACTAGCTAAAATGGTAAAAGCTGAAGGCGAGAACAGCAAAATTGTTGCCCGCAATTACCGCAAGGACGCCAACGAAAAAATAAAGAAACTGCAAAAAGACGGCCTCGGCGAAGATGAGGCAAAAGATGCAGAAGCCAATGTGCAGAAGCAATTGGATAATACCATCGCCAAAATTGATGCTTTGGGTGCTGATAAGGAAAAGGAGATTATGACAGTTTAGGGAAGGGGTTGGTGGACAGGGGTTAGGGGATAGGGAACAGTGCTTAGCAAATGTTCAACATCTAAGCGAGGTTTATTGTTTTTTGTGTTTTATTTTCTCGCTAATTTTGATTTATAGGCAATTAACGCCTTTTCCCTATAATTAATATTCCCTAAAAACACTTCTCTATACTCCTCCATGCCATAACTTTAGAGATTCACATTGCCTCAATTGACAGCCATTTGACTGTTAGCCCCGTCTTTCCCTTATGCGTAAACCTATTGGTAATTATTATTCTCTTTTTGGAGACATATTTAAATCTTATATTAACTTTTGTTTGCTCGTCAATGTCCTTCCTAATCGCTCTTAAACGTCCATGCTTTCCCCATTTATAAGCAACCCTATAATTCCATTTCTTTCCGGATTTATTACTCGCATACTCTATTAAGTTTGTTCTGTGGTAACTATAAGTATAAAGTGAGGTACCCTTTATACCCTCAAAAAGTCTTTTAACAGGCTTTCCATCCCTGATAATCCATATCACGGTGGCGTCATCGGATAGATAGAAACTAAAAATATCCCACATTTTAAATAAGTACATTTCTCCCCTTAAAATAGCGTCCAAAAAAAAATGATTTTGCTTTCTTATTTCTTCAATAATAGTATCACCACTGTAAGTATATTTAGCCACTGTTTCCCCTTTGTTGATGTTAATCTCCGTTATAACATCGGCAGAATCATAAATGAAATGGCAATGCTCAGGTGTACGGTAAAAAAATTTAAGGATACTATCCAAACGATCGTGGGAACCATAATAAAAGTACCATTCGCGGCTATCTTGTTTTACAGAATCAGGTAGCCCATTTTTATTGACATAAAAAAAACCTGAATCCCTCTTTTCATTCAACCCATCAAATGAATTCCAACTAATCACTTTGAAAGAGTCCTTAAAAAAAGGAAAACCTGGATTTAAATGCAATCCATAGATCTCGTATTTGCTATCTATCTGCGCCTTCAATCCTGACATTACTAAGGTATTGGG
>JBBQIF010000032.1:0-12859 GCA_038324665.1 Bacteroidia bacterium | reverse complement strand
ATTGAATAGTACCGTTATCTTCGGTGGGGTAGGTCAGGGAGCACAAACAATGGCTTTGAATAAGGGCGTTGATATTTTGATTGCTACCCCCGGCAGGTTACTCGATCTTATGAACCAAGGTTTTATTTCATTAAGCAATATTGAGATATTTGTATTAGATGAAGCCGACCGAATGTTGGACATGGGTTTCATACACGATGTGAAAAAGTTATTGAAAGTATTACCTCAAAAAAGGCAATCATTGTTCTTTTCGGCAACAATGCCGCCTGAGATTATACAATTATCTAATACCATTTTAAATAAACCTACGAAAGTAGAAGTTACACCAGCCTCTTCAACCGCTGATACCATACAGCAATATATTTTCTTCGTGGATAAAGGCAATAAGAACTCACTTTTAATAGATGTTCTGCAAGATGAAAAGATTAAAACGGTACTGGTTTTTACTCGCACAAAACATGGGGCTGATAAAATCGTAAAAGTGCTATTAAAGCATGAGGTGAAAGCAGAAGCAATTCACGGGAACAAGGCGCAAAATGCAAGGCAAAGAGCATTGAGCAATTTCAAGGCGCAAACAACTCGTGTGTTGGTAGCTACAGATATTGCAGCAAGGGGCATTGATGTGGACGACCTGGAATTTGTGATCAATTATGATATTCCGAACATTCCTGAAACTTATGTCCATCGAATCGGCAGGACTGGTAGGGCTGGAGCTAACGGTACCGCTTATTCATTCTGCGATGCGGAGGAAAAGGCCTTCTTAAAGGATATTGAAAAACTGATAGGAAAGAAAATACCCATGATAGATGGGCATCCTTTCCCTTTAATGGACCACAATCCTACGCCTGCACCAAAGCAACAGCAGGGAAGACCGAACCATAACAGACCTAAGCCTATCTCAAATGTTGGCGGTAAAAAGAAGTATTACAACAGGTATTAATAGGTGCAGCAGCCAGAGTACCTTTATATTTAAATAAATAGAGGCACCGGTAGTTTTTTCATCAGAAACCAATATCCTATCTATCCTAACTTCATGAAAACTATTGCGAAAATATTCAGCTTCCTATTGCTTTGTGTATTGATTAACTCATGCACTTCTTCCATTCCGATTTTAAGATGGAGGTCTAAAAATGACAATAGAGATTCAGTAAAGGCTAGTGTCATATTATATAAGCCGGCCAGTTTTAAGTATACCAATTGTAAGTAGGTTTTCGAAGAAAAAACTCTGTACCATGGGTTATGCCATATCGTTTGCTTTTCGATTTATCGAAAACCTATCTGATATTGGGTATAAATTATTTTGACTAATCCAATATATTCTATAAATTTCACCTCTTAAAACCGACTTTCAATATGATTAAACTACTTTTTTTGTCCGCCATCCTAGTTTGTTCTTCGTTCTCTTTTATTTCTCCCAACCAAACAAGCGATTACATGTTCATTATGCTACGGCCTTTAAAAGCCTGTAATGGCAAATGCAATAATTATGAATTAACAGAGTATAGAAAGAAAAATGCTGAAGAGTGTAAAAAGCAAGAAGAAACCTGTAAGGAAAGGTACAAAGATACGCCAACCTATTATACGATAGCTCCGGGTGAAGCCGCCATCTATTACAAATACTACAAGTTTGTAACAGAATGTGATTGTACGATTCGAGGCGTTCACAAATCAACATCTGTAGCTGCGGCAACCGAGGAAATGGCTCAGAAAGTGGCAGAGGAAAAGGCGAAAAAACCGAAAGCATTTCATCGCTATGAAGTATATTCTAGCTGGCCAAGGTAGTTTTATATAATGTTCTCTTTGAATCTTTAGATAAAGGTCGGCTTCTGTTTTAACAAATAGGCTGAAAGTAATGAAATCCATAGGCATCCTGAAATAATTGAAATTCGCTGAAAAAGACCTGCTAATTCAGTTAATTTTACGAGTTGCTTAAAGCCGATGCCTGCTAGGATGAAGGAAATCAACATAATTATACTCGTTAATAATGAATAGGCAGCCCAACCTTTATTGCCATTTTTAATAAACCACTTTCTAAATAAAAAACATGCCCAAGGAAGGCCAATGAATACAGGGAGTGAAAAAAAATCGTGCAGGTGTCCGGTTATTGTGAATTGAGCTAGGGCAAGTGGCTGATTTATCGGATAACCAAAAACAGGGTCGGTAGGGAAGAAGCCTGCTCCAATTAATCCTATGCCTACAAGTGCAATTAAATGAGGCGCTTTGCCAATTGAAGTTTTAAACGTTTTGTACAAACCAACTGCAAAGACACATAGAAGTACCCCGGAAATAATAAAGTTGAGCACTTGTATCCAACCATTTTCACCAATGGAAAGGGAGCTTACAGGATGCTCAAACGGTTTGTAATTATCCCGCAAAATACCTTGAATCAGAAAAACACTTACAAATAAAGGTCCACCAGCGACACCACATGCAAGAAGCAAATTAATGCAATTGTTTTGTGTTCGGACAGTCTTATTTTTCAATTCTTATATTTTTATTGATTGTGTCAAAATTAATCAATATTTAAAGAATTACGAGTTGAATTCTTTTTTTGCTATAATCCGTTTAATTAAATACATTTGTTCATTAAAATCCTTAAAGCTATGAATTCATTATTAAATTTTAGAACCTTAGGCGTCGTTATTGCTGTCATTTTCTCAACAAATTTAGCCATAGGGCAGAATAGCTGGAATACGACTGCTATTTTCAATGGCAGTAATTATATCTCAAGTTATGATTACAATGTAAATGGTACCAATGGCGCAATGACGGTCGAATTTTGGTTAAAACCGAGCGATAAATTTTCAAATTATACCATAATTGGGAAAACTCAGTTTAGAATAATGACGGATAATGGAAAAATTAGGGTACAGGCTTCTAACTCAACTTATTTGTTTTCAAATAAGACATTGGATTCCGGTGTATGGACCCATGTTGCAGTGAGTTTCAACGCTACTACTGATGAAATGAAGATTTACCTGAACGGGACCCAAGATAATTCAATATCAAATTTTGGCATTGCATTTACTGGCACAGCAGATTCATTAATTACGGGTAAATCTGGATACCAACCAAATTTGAATGGAGAGCTTGATGAAGTGAGGATATGGAAAACGGTAAGAACAAGTACTGAGATAGCTAATAATTACAAATTACACTTGAGTTGGTACTATTATTCTAGTTATGATGCCAATCTTATATATGTTCAAACTTATGACTTTGATGTTCATAGTCCGGGTTTTTATTTGCCTTATGGCGGCGATCATGGATCTTTTTCAGGCAATGTAATCGGCAATAAACCATCCAAAACCGTAATACATAACAATAGTATGTTTTTTAATGGTATTAATACCTACTTGGAATCTACTTCTGCCAGTGACCCCGATGTTTCCCTCACAGGTCCCTTGACAGTGGAGGCTTGGATTTATCCAACTACCATTGGCACAAAACAAACATTACTCGACCTTACTTCCGGCGGCACAGGTGGATTTAAGCTAACACTGGAAGCAAGCGGTAAAATCAATTGGATAATGAACCAGACGGGCACAGGTAATTCAGTGCTTACAGCGAATAAGTGGTACCATATAGCAGTAGTTTGCGCCAACCCATCATCTGGTTCTCAGGTCGCTTCAATCTTTATTAACGGTAAACTTGATATTGGTTATAATTACAGTGAACTTATTGCCAATACAGGTAAACTGAGAATAGGAGCCAATCAATTTGCTAGTGAATTTTTTAGCGGCTTCATGGATGATATAAGAATTTCTAACTTTTCTAAGACTTCTCTAGAATTACTAAAAAGTTTGCATTCACCGGTGAATTATGAGACCAGGCCAACAGCGCCAAGAACAACCGTTGCTTACAACCTCGATGGGGCCTTATATTCAGGTACCCGCACTGGTTATGCCATCAAAAGTGTAAATGGTCGTTTTTCTTATGCATCAGAAACCTCATCGCCTTTGTTTCACACAGGTTATGGCCACCAGAAATTAATGGATAGTTTTATAATTAAGCACCCATTTGTTAATATTCCTGAAGTTGGCACCGCAGGCTATACCACTGATACGCTGCATTTTGAGAAGGATTTAATATTTGATGCTAACAAATTTAAGGTCTTCCTTTCCATGAATCATTCGAATATGCAAGAACTAAGGGTAGAGCTTATTTCGCCTTTCAATGATTCCATTACTCTCTATGAACAATACCAAAGTAATGGCTTTACTGGCATACTTGACAACAGTGTAACTGATAAAATAAATGGACAATATGTCGATTTTTCACCTCGTATAGGATGTGCAAATCCATTATCTAAGTTTAATGGTAAGAATTGCAAAGGTGTGTGGAAATTAAAGATAACAGACCTGAACAATGGAAATACTGGTGTTTTGTCAAGTTGGGGTTTGCAAATAAATGGGGATCCCTATATCAATTCCCTGCATTCGATAACTTCAAACAATATGTTCTCCGTTTTCCCTAACCCTAACAATGGCAAAACCGTTACAATCGCTTCTTCTCAATTTGACATAAGTGCATGTAAAGTTGAAATAACCAATATGTTGGGTCAGTCGGTGTATAATGTAACAAGCAATCAGGCCGAAAATGAAATAACCCTTGGACTGCCTATAAATATGCCTCCCGGGTTGTACCTGGTAACAATAAATTCTGGGGAAGGTACATTTACTTCCAAACTAATAATTGAATAGAAAGTCTATTTATTTTACTAAATCATATTCAACCGATGTTAAGAATAAGAAGTGGGTTACTACTGCTATTAACCTGCATTTATTGCCTGGTTTCTGGGCAGGAGAATGTTTCGACTTTTAGTAAATTTATGGTTGGTTTCAATTTCTCTCCCGACTTTTGTTATTCTACAAAGAAAATCACTATTCCTGAGGCACAGGATGGTGTTAAATGGGGAACTACACAAGGGGTAAGCTTTCTCTTTAAGCCTAATAAAAAAATTGGTTTTGAGGCAGGGATAAATTACGCTAACAAAGGTTATCAAACACTGGGATTAATTTATGGCAACATGATTAAACCTCAAAATGGGGCGATTACACGTTCTGCTGAAAAATCAGAATTTTATTATGTTAGCTTACCCTTAAAGGTAAATTATATGATTGGCAATGGTAAGTTGCGGTTTATATCAAGTGCTGGAATTAGCCCCGGAGTATTGTTAAGTTCAAAAAAGAAACAAGTTATAAAATATGAAAATGGTGCAATATTAAGAACAGAAGAGGAAGTCAGCAGAAATTTCAAACAATTTAATCTCTTCTCTACTATTTCTATTGGCATCCAATATCATTTAAAAGATAAAATAAGCATTAGGATTGAACCAAACTTATCTTATGGCCTATTGCAGGTTTCTCCAAATCAGAATCTATATTCAATTGGAGTAAATGTGGGTTTTTACTATGGCTTATGAAAAGCGGATAAATATGTTTAATTTTTCTTAACCCGAATTCACCTTATTTTAAATCTGAATTCCACCCATTCTCGCCTATAAGCGGTACAAAACTGAATTCATCGAATATTTCCGATTTTAATTCAAGGGTCGGTAATTTGGTAATTCTTACCATTTTTTGTTTGGAATCATTGCCTACCGGAATCACGAGGTAACCTCCAACCGCCAGTTGGTTAAAAAGGGTCTTTGGAACAGATGGAGCGCCTGCGGTAACAATAATTTTGTCGAAAGGAGCTTTTTCTGGCCAGCCTTTGGTACCGTCACCCACAATCAGGTGAATTTTACCACAATTGATTAATTTGAGGGTCTTTGCCGCCTGCATTGACAATGCTTCATGGCGTTCTATACTATAAACATTTGCTCCGCATAGTGAAAGCACCGCCGCCTGATAACCACTACCTGTGCCTATCTCTAAAACCTTGTCCCCCGGTTTTAACTTCAGTAGTTGTGTCTGAAATGCTACAGTGTAGGGTTGAGAGATGGTTTGACCCTCACCAATGGGGAAAGGTTTATCTTCATAAGCATGAATTTCGAACTCCGGGGGAATGAAAAAATGCCTTGGAATGCTATTTATGGCCTTTAGGACACCCAGCTCACTAATGCCTTTGGCTTTCAGTTTTTCATCCAATCCATTGCGCAAACCCTTGTGTTTATAGGTGTCTTCAAATTCTCTTCGCATAGTGTTGTATGTTCTTTAGTACATGGTTCATAACAAAATAATGATACAAATAACAAGGTGCTGCATTTTTGTACCAAATAAACTTCATCACAATTGTCTAAAATTAAAATCGGAATAGCAGGTCATACGGATGCGGTGAATCAATATTTGCCTTTTGTTAAAATACAGCCTCAATATGAATTTGTAGGAGCTTTTGATTCAAGCAAAGCTGAAAACTTTGAATCATTTTATGGACTAAACCCCTTTAAGGATTTTGTAGGACGCACTGATGCCATTTTGTTTTGCGGCAACCAACACTTAAATTTATTGGATAACCTTTCTGAAAGTATTAAACTATGCAAACATATTTTGTTGGAAAAGTTTAACCAGATAGACTATGTAGATCTGGTTAAAATACAAAAACTATTGAAGGAGGCAGGCTCCCATTTCTATTTTTCCAATGTTTCTGGCACTGGGAGTGTATTTACGACAGCAAGACAATTGATTAATAATCCGGGCAATATTTCGGCAAAGGTTCATTTACCTTATGTAAAGACCTATTCTGAAATCGAAAAGTATAATTTTCTTGCGGAGTCAATAGATATGGTGATAAGAAGTGTGAATTCACCTATTGCCAAAATAAAAGTGAATAGGCATTATATCTTTAACAAGCAACCGGATGAATTAAAGGTGCATTTATTTTTTGATAATGGATGTGTGGCTGACATTATCTATAATCTATTTAGTAAAAATGCGATTAATACATTCACAGCATACCAAAAGGGGAAAATAATTAATGCCGATTTTGAGTACAACAAGGTAGAAGAAACCCGTCTTGATATGAAAATGGAGAACCAATTATCCCTTTACAATGAGAATAACTCAAATATCACAGTTTCAAATAAAATGCAGGTATTTGAAAAAAAAGTCTTGTTTTTTGATGCATTACAAAAAGATTTGCTGAATTTTGTAGATTGTATTACTAACCATGTTTCGCCCCTTGTAGGAATAGAGGAGGCAATAAATGTGGCCAAGGTATTACAACAAATACAATATACCCGGCATGAATCATTTGTTTAATTTTAGCATTTTAAGTTTTGTTTTAGTAGTTTTTTCAGGATGCGATGTGGAGAAAGAAACGATTCCTTCTTATATCCATATTAAAAAATTTACGCTCACCACAGATAAGTTTAATCAAGGGTTAAATACCCAAGATATTACGGATACCAAGGTATTCGCAAATGGGAATGAGGTTGGCACCTTTGAGTTGCCCGTTACCATTCCTGTGTTTGCAGAAGGTGATGTGGAGATTACTCTTTTTCCAAATATCAAGGAAACAGGCAGTGCCAATTACCGCAAGTATTATAAACCCTACGTTACCTATATTGAGACTTTCCACCTTGAAAAACTAAAGATTGACACTATTTATCCTGTAACATCCTATAGACCTGGAGCAGGCGTAGTTAAGTTCGACTGGTTGGAGGATTTTGATGATAATGCGCTGTCGCTTGAAAAATATGGATTGAACAATACCAATGATTCTATCATGATAATACCCTCTAACTCCCCAGGTGTGGATGCTCCATTTACTAATACAATAAATACTGGGAAAATTGAAATCAATAATATTGCTGATTTCGAGAATTTTGAGGTTGCCACGCTTCCTCGCACTGGCTTTATAGTTCCGAATTTAGGTATTGATGTATATGTGGAAATGGATTTTAAAAGCAATGTCAATTTTCAAGTGGGAATCTTTACATATGCCGGGGCGGTTGTTTCGAGGGTACCCGTCTTTTATGCATACCCCACCAACGGTGTATGGAAAAAAATATACATAAACCTGAAGTCTGAAACCAGCGACCTGCCTGCAGGAACACCAATAAGAGTTTTTTTTGGTGTGTATAAAGACCCGGATAATCCTAACTTAAAACCATTGGTTTATCTTGATAACCTGAAGCTATTATATCTCCCATAAGATAACCACGATTGAATAAGTCCAAACAAATATTAAAATATGTCTTATCCGATTACCTGGCAGCAGCCATTGTATGGTTCTTGCTGTTCTGGTTTAGGAAACATTATATAGATACTGCCCACAGCGATTATCAGATTCCTTTGAACAGGGATATCAAGCTATTGCTTGGCCTTATTATCATTCCATTGTTCTGGTTAATCTTGTATTATTTCACAGGTTTTTATAAAAATATTTTCAGACGTTCCCGATTAAGGGAATTGAAGCAAACAGTTTACACTGCTTTTTTTGGCTGTTTTGTTATATTTTTCACCTTGTTGCTAGATGACTCTGTGAGTAGTTATAGGGGTTATTACCAAACCTTTTTCCTTTTATTGATTCTTCAGATTATTATTACCTACTCCCTACGCTTTATACATTCTTCAAGTACCAATAGTAAAATACAAAAGCGACAATTCGGATTTAACACCATTTTGGTTGGTTCAAATGAGAAATCACTAAAACTTTTTACTGATCTGCAAAATGCTAAAACCACGAATGGTTTTATTTTTAAAGGTTTTGTAGGCATAGAAGGCGAAGACAATAAGTGGCTAGCCGATAAATTACCTTATTTAGGGGACTATAAAACACTTGATATACTGATAAAGGAGCACTCCATAGAGGAATTGGTGATTGCTCTTGATACCATTGATCACCAGAAATTAAATGACGTGCTGACAATTGTTGAAAATGAGCCTGTTTTCATTAAGATTATCCCTGATATGTATTCCATTTTTACCCGTATGGTTAAAATGAACAATATTTTGGGTGCTGTACTCATTGAAGTAGATTTTGAGGTAATGCCGGAATGGCAAAAAAATGCCAAAAGGGTATTTGATATCTTTTTTTCCTTATTTATCCTCATCGTGTTTTCGCCATTCATGCTGATAATTGCTATATTGATTAAGCTTTCGTGTAGAGGACCGGTATTTTTCAAGCAGGAGCGCATTGGTCTTAAAGGTAAACCCTTCCAGATAATAAAATTCAGGTCGATGAGGCTTGATGCAGAGCATAATGGCCCCCAGTTATCTAGGGAAGATGACCCACGAATTACCAAAATAGGAAAGATACTTCGCAAAACACGCCTGGATGAGTTTCCTCAGTTTTACAATGTTCTTATTGGCGAAATGAGTGTTGTGGGTCCAAGACCGGAAAGGCAGCACTTTATTGACCAGATTATGAAAAGGGCCCCTTATTATAGCCGCTTAAACAAAGTAAGACCCGGTATTACCAGTTGGGGGCAAGTAAAATATGGTTACGCTGAAAACCTCGATCAGATGCTTGAGCGTTTGTTTTATGATATTCTTTATATTGAAAACAACAGCCTCGCCCTAGATTTTAAGATCATGGTTTACACCATCTTAATTATGATACAGGGTAGGGGGAAATAGGAGAGAGTTGGCAATCAAAGCCAAGTTGGCAATTGGCAATTAGCAAAGTTTTATGCATATCTGATAAATTTCCTTTTTATAATGGTTTTCTTACTAAAGAAATCTTTGCCAATTTGGTCTCATTTGCCAATTGCCAACTGCTCTATGAGTATGTACTAAATTTTGTTTCAAAAATAATCTTATCGCCAGATGAATCTTTGCCAACTGCCAACTTGGCTCTGTTTGCTAATTGCGATTCCGTTTGCTAATTGCCAACTATGGTCCTCTCTTGCCAACTTTCCTAATACTCTATCCTGCTTTTAAACTGCTTACTGTATTTTTCCAAATTGCCAATTGCCAACTATGGTCCTCTCTTGCCAACTTTCCTAATACTGCATTCTGATTTCAAACTGCTTACTGTATTTTCCCAAATTGCCAATTGCCAACTTGGCTCTGTTTGCCAATTGCGATTCCGTTTGCCAACTATGGTCCTCCCTTGCCAACTTTCCTAATACTGTATTTCTCCTTCCGAAAGCTTCTTGCCATCATACATCCACAATTTTGTATAAATTAAAGCCGGAATATGCCTTTCTGAATTGCTTTCAAAAAGGGAAGCTTGTGAACTTTTAGATGAAAATACTTCGACCTTATACAATTTAGGATCCTTAAATCTATTGTATTTAAAATCATACCTAATCTTTTGTTCAATGTTTTTTCTGCCATATTGATCCTTGTCTTCATGAAATAAGGTTATATCAGTGGCTTGAAGAAAATGCCTCCTGTAGCGCAAAGTGCTTCCAAAGTAAAGGAAATCTGTATTGTGATTTGTGAAATTTAGAATGTCGAAGCCATTATAATTTATACGTGAACCATCAAGATTTGTAATTGGCACTAATTCCCATTTTTGATAATTTCCCATTCGGTACAACAGCATCCAATTATTACCCATAGACAAATCAACTTTATTAAAAACATCGGGTATTTGTAATCCAACTTTCTCTACGCCTGTTTTGAAGTGTTTTGGGAAAGTTGAAATTCTTGAATCCTTGAAAACTCGGCTGGCGCGAATCCAGTTTCCCAAAATTGGGAACCATAAGAGAATAAATAATATCAGAATAAGGCCATATATAGAATAGAACTTATTTAAAAAAGCTTTCCTGTATTCCCCAATTCGGATGGTTGAATATTTTTTGGATAATGAACGAACAGGAAAAAAGATAAGTAGCCAAAACAACAATTCAATATGCGGTAAATAGGAAAGATTGATAAAAAAAAGCGAAACCAATGCAAAACTTAGTCCCCATATAACCACAAATCTTTTTCCGACTTTAAAAAAGATGAGCGGTATCATCAGGAATTGAAAAATACTTTGAATAATTCCAGCTGTAATTGAAAATACACCAAATAGAACGGGTGAGGATGACTCCAACCATCGGAAAAATTGATAGTGTTTGGAAAGGTAGGAACTTGTAAGCAGACTTTTTATTGTTAGACCTTCTAGCCAATACTCATCTGACACGTGAAATAATAAAGCACCAAAACTTATAACAGCATACAGTATGAAACCGAAAATGTAAACTTTTGTTATATCCTCTTTAGAGGGATACCCAATTAATTTATAAACCTTTATAAGTAATTTTGATAAAATACCATCCCCCTTAAATAGAAGGCTGTCTAACGAATAATAATACCCTTGGTTAATTAGCAGCAAAATTAGTAATGTAAATATAAGTATTACCGTCCCAAGGTTGTATGTTCCGGCTAGGGTATCAAACCAGTGCAATGAACATAATAGCAGAATAGTGGTGACCGGCGTAAATAAACCAATAGTAAAACATATAACGAGTGTTATTAGATAAACGGATGCCCATTTGTATTCACCAGAATCATAGTAAAGATTAAGTGAATAGCTTATTTCTGTAAAACGCACCAGTATTATTATTCCAATAAAAATTCTTAAAATTGCGACTTTTCTTTGCTCCCCTTCAGCAGTATGAACTTTCGGAAAGTAAGATTTACTTGCAATGAAATTTAACAGCCAATTCATATTTTTAATACCCAGGTATATTTCACAAACATAACATAAATCCTATCTTAAAAAATTTTCAATTGCCAATTCGCTCTGCTTGTCAACTGCTCTATGGGTATGTCCTAAATTTCGGTTCAAATATAATTTTATCGCCAAATGAATTTTTGCCAATTGCCAATTGAGGTTCCATTTGCCAACTTTCCCAATACTTCTTTATGTTTATTAGTGGTCACCCTGAGTCACCCTGAGTCACCCTGAGTTTATCGAAGGGTATCGAAGGGTATCGAAGGGTATCGAAGGATGCCAATTTGCTCTACCTTATCAACTGCACCACACCATTAACTTGCTTTTTTAAATTCGTTTTGGTATTGATGAAATTATAGATGTAATAATAGGTGCCGGAAGGGCAGGGGTTATTAGGCCCGTTTTGGTAATCTCCATTCCAGAACTCATTCTCGGGATATTTAAATTTGTAGACAACAATACCCCAACGGTTGTAAATCAAACCTTCTAACCGGTCGTAACCTGTAAACTCAGCTTCTAAATAATCATTAAGATTGTCTATGGTTCCGGGCGTAAATACATTCGGTATCCTTATGGAATTGGTATCGCAATTAATGAAATTTAGGTTAATCGTGTCAGTGAAATTGCAATTATTGGTATCGGTAACAGTTAAAAACACCTTTCCTGTGTTACTGGCATTGTATGTTTTATAGATGCTGTTATTGCTCCATAGGTACCTTGATTTGGGAGTTGTGAAAGGTGCTAAAGTATAAAAATCGCCTTTGCAAAGTATGGAATCCTTGCCAAGGTCGAAAAAAGGCCTACGGAATACCGTGATGGTTTTATTCAATGTATCAGCCTTGCAACCAATGCTACCAATGTAGTTAACAATTAGATTTAATTTAAAAAAACCTCTTTTATTGTAAATTTTGTTCACGATACTATCCCCTACGTGAGTAGTACCATCACCAAAATTCCAGATGTAATCAGCCAGTGAATCACTGCTGGCTTTAAAAGTGAAATTGTTAAATGTATCACAAGTTGTAGCTACATCGGGCTGTAGTGACAATTTTGAAACATTACTTTCAAACCCACCGCCAAGTTCAGTGGCATAACTTTCATCATTACCACTCGCATACAGATAGGCCAGAAACCCAGTGGTTGATTGTATGGTATAGGATGTATTGGCATTAATTCTTATAGTTCCTATTGACTTATTACATTGAGTTACAAAAGACAAAGAATCTACAGGCTTATTATTGATTAGGATAGTTTTAAGGTTTTGTTTAGGGCAGGTTATACCAATGCTGAATTGTGCAGGGGC
>JBBQIF010000031.1:0-13065 GCA_038324665.1 Bacteroidia bacterium | reverse complement strand
GTATAATTTTCAACTGTATAGAACACATAAGGGAATCATTCCTTAAGTGTACTAAAGACTTTGCAGACACTCTACTAACTATTAGGGTTCTCCTAGACGCTTCAGCGGCTTCTTCTTACGTGCTCTTAAGTGCCTTAGGTGGTTAATTCCCCTTTGATTTTTTTATTGATTTATGTATATGATTTGTGTGGTTTTCTAATATAGAATCTGTAGCCTTCCCAATTAATAAATTGCCAAATCTATAAATCATAAAATTCTTAAATTTTCCGTCTATTTTTGCGCCTATGTACAGAACGCATACTTGTGGCGAATTACGGATGACAAATGTTGGTGAAACCATTACCCTTAGCGGTTGGGTGGCTAAAAGAAGAGATTTCGGCTCATTGTCTTTTATTGATTTGCGCGACCGGTATGGCATTACCCAATTGAGTTTCAATGAGGAATACAATAAAGAATTATTGGAGCAGGCCAGAAGCCTTGGTCGTGAATTTGTAATACAGGCCATTGGAAAAGTTACAGAACGCAGTAATAAAAATACCAAAATTCCAACGGGTGAAATTGAAATAGTAGTTGAGAAGTTAACCGTTTTAAATATTTCTCTCACACCTCCTTTTACAATTGAAGAAGAAACAGACGGCGGTGAAGATATCCGCATGCAATACCGCTACCTCGATTTAAGACGCGATAACGTAAGAGAAAACCTTGTATTGCGTCACAATGTGAACAAGGCAGTGAGGAAATATCTCGATGCGAAAGAATTTATAGAAGTGGAAACCCCTGTTTTGATTAAATCAACACCCGAAGGTGCCCGCGATTTTGTAGTGCCTAGCCGCATGAACCAAGGACAGTTTTATGCCCTACCTCAAAGTCCGCAGACGTTCAAACAATTATTAATGGTGAGTGGTTTTGACCGCTATTATCAGATTGTGAAATGCTTCCGTGATGAGGATTTAAGGGCCGACCGTCAACCTGAATTTACGCAGATAGACTGTGAAATGAGTTTTGTGGAACAGGAGGATATCCTGAATTTATTCGAGGGCATGGTTCAGCACCTGTTTAAGGAGGCAAAAGGCATCGACTTAGGTACACTTCCCCGCATGACTTTCGATGAAGCAATGAAGCGATATGGCAACGATAAACCGGATATTCGTTTCGGCATGGAGTTCCAATACATCACCGAATTGACCAAGGGAAAAAACTTCCCAGTATTTGAAGCAGCAGAATCCGTTATTGCTATTTGCGCAACAGGTTGTGCAGGCTATACCCGCAAACAATTGGATGAATTAACAGAATGGGTAAAACGACCTCAGATTGGTGCCAAAGGATTGGTCTATGTTTTCTCTAATGCAGATGGCACATTCAAATCATCAGTCGATAAATTTTACAATGCAGATGACCTGAAACAATGGGCTGAAAAGTGCAATGCCCAACCGGGTGATTTGCTATTGCTTTTAAGCGGAGATACCAAAGCAGTGCAAAAGCAAATGAGCGAACTGCGTTTAGAAATGGGACTGCGAATGGGTTTGCGCAAAAAAGATGAATTCAAAGCACTTTGGGTCATCGATTTCCCATTGTTGGAATTTGATGAAGAGAATAAACGTTGGCATGCCATGCACCATCCTTTTACCAGTCCTAAACCTGCAGATATTCCCTTATTGGATACCGATCCGGGAGCCATACGTGCCAATGCCTACGACATGGTAATTAACGGTGTCGAAATAGGCGGTGGCTCTATCCGTATTCACAATAAAGAGTTGCAGGCAAAAATGTTCAAAACCCTTGGTTTTACAGATGAAGATGCCCGTTACCAGTTCGGCTTTTTAATGAATGCCTTCGAGTATGGCGCCCCTCCACATGGCGGTATTGCCTTCGGTTTCGACCGCCTCTGCAGCCTCTTTGGTGGCGCCGATAGCATCCGCGATTTCATAGCTTTCCCTAAAAATAACCAGGGCCGCGATGTGATGATAGATGCCCCTTCTAATATTGATGAAAAGCAGTTGAAGGAACTTGGTATAAAGCCCGACCCTTCAAAGGGCTATGGTATATAGTTACCTAATTAACCTATAACAATGATGGCTTCGAGTAGAATAATTTGGACAATTGGATTGTTAATAATAATGACAACTATGCAAGCTCAATCGAGTGACGAGAAATTAAATAGGAAATGGGAATTGAATTCAGTTGAACCTTTGAGCGGAATGGGAGGACTCGGAGACGAAATGAAACTACTTGACATGAGAAGCGAGACGCAATTGGTTTTTCGAGGCAGCGGTCAATCTGATACGATTTCATACAAATTGATTGACCAAGAAATAAGACTTTTTGATAAAGATGGCAATCACATTGGACAAGACATTATTTGGAAAATTGAAATTCTAACTTCTGACGAGTTTAGTTTAATACTTATTGCGAGAGAAAATAATGAAAAATTGGCACGGTTAAAGTATCGAGCAAAAGGTTAACTACCTCCAACAATATGTATATGCAATGGCAGGCGGTTTGCAAGTTTGTTGACCATTTATTGCAACTTCCTTGGTGTTTTCACCAACGAAACCAATCTTTACTTCCAATTAGCATCTTTAAATTATAAACACGACGCCCCCATCAAAATCAACAGTATCTTGAAATGCCACAATGTTTTAAATATTACCAAGAGTATCTGTCACGATAAATTTCTGTTCCGAAGCCCTCTTAACTCCCCCTCCATCTCCTCCATCCTCCTCAATAAATGCGAAATAACATCTATCCCCTCCATATTAATTTCAAGGTCGTAGTGCAGGCGAATAAGCTTTTCAAGGTTACTCAATTGCTCATGGTGGATATGGGGAATTTCCTCAACAATAATAACTTTAATCAAACCAAATTCCTGAAGCGAATTGATGAAAGAAACCTCAACATTGTAAAGCTCAATAAACTGCGGCAGTGGTAAAAGATTTGTTGTTTCCATTATTTTCTGATATTAGATAATTCCGTAAATAATTCCTTTTCCTTTTCACTGAGATTGGTGGGTAATATAATCTTATAGGTGATGATTAGATCACCAAACTCACCTTCTTTTTTATAGACAGGAAAACCCTTACCTTTCAACTTCACCTGGGTGCCGGATTGTGTTTCGGGTTTCACTGGTAATTTCACTTGCCCTGTCAAGGTATCAATGGTAATATCACCACCCAACAGAGCAGTATATAAGTCGAGGTCCACCGTGGTGTGTGCATGGTTACCCTCTCTTTTGAATTTTGTTTGATTGATAATAGAAAATGTAATTAATAAGTCGCCATTAGGGCCGCCATTCATACCTGCCCCACCATAGCCTGCCAGTTTTATTATTTGTCCGTTTTCAACACCAGCAGGAATCGTGATGCGAATGTTCTTACCATTAACAGTGAGTGTTTGCTGTCGGGTGGTTAAAATATCTTTGATATCCAGTTGCAATTGGGCATTGGCATCCTGGCCGCGGTATTTGGTTTTAGTACCCCTGCCACCTGCAGAGTTGCCAAACATGGAAGAGAAGAAATCAGAGAAATCACTGTCGCTAAAATCGCCAGTATTACCCTGAAAGCCACCACCCGATCCACCGCCTTGCGGACCTCTTTGTTGCCTGCCTTGTTGCTCGTATTGTTCCGCATGCTTCCAGTCCTTGCCATATTTATCGTATTTCTTGCGGTTTTCAGGATCGCTCAACACCTCGTTAGCCTCATTAATCTGCTGGAATTTTTTCTTAGCCGTATCATCGTTGGGATTCACATCCGGATGGTATTTGCGCGCCAATTTGCGATAAGCTTTTTTAATATCGGCAGCCGTTGCGGTATTTTGCAATTCCAGTACCTTGTAGTAATCTATATAATCCATTTTTAGTTTTTAGTGAACCTCACAATAAGTTTTACAAAGATAAACTAAGTTTTGGGTTTGGTGCAAAGCAACATTTTTGGCCTCTATTTTTACGTATGTTTTGAAATGGTAGCACCTTCATTGGTGTTTTAACAAGTAGTAAGCCATAATCCCTTAACAAACTTTGGAATGTGAGGGACGGAGCTTTAACCGGTATCTTTGACTGATTTTCAATTTTTTTGGGAACCACAAGAGAAGTTCCATTAGTGGACTAATGGAAATCACCTGCCGTGGTCAAAAAAATGAAAAGCAGGCGAAGAGAGTGGTTTAGCTCCTAGCTTTTTTTTCTTACTTTTTTAGGCGATGAAAAAAAAGTAAGAACTAAAATAATATTAGATTTTTTTTCTTAACTCTTATTCACATTAAGTTAGGGTTTGACTATGTTTGGATCACACCAACATGAAATATTTCCACCTTTGTTGGTGCTTTCATCAACGAAACCAATCAACTCTCCTTTTAACACCTATAAATCCATAATTTAAAAGAGCTAACCTACACACTCAACAACAAAGCGCAGCGCACCTGCACTGAGCGAAGTGAAAACTTATGTGTTCTTTTGATTCTGGCGCCTGCCCTGAACTTGATTCAGGGTGGTTAAGGTATCCATGTTTCCCATCTACCCATTAGCACTTTTTGCGCCTTAGTTGGTGTTTTCAGCATCGAAACAAAATAGAAAATGCGCATAGTGTCATGGCATTTGCATTATGTTTGTATTTCGAATCAATAATAAAATGAAATAAAAATGGAAATAGGCATAGACAGTTTTGCAGCCGCAGCAGTAGGCAACGATAAAGATACAGCGATAAAAAGCAGCAATGCATTGGCTGAATTACTCGAAAGAATAGAATTCGCAGATACATCCGGTTTGGATGTTTTCGGAATAGGTGAACATCACCGCAGGGAATTCTTGGATTCTGCGCCCACTATGATACTAGCAGCAGCCGCCTCCCGCACAAAAAGAATAAAGTTAACAAGTGCAGTAACCGTATTAAGTGCTGCCGACCCTGTAAGGGTGTTCCAAAATTTTGCGACCCTCGATCTTATTTCCAAAGGCCGTGCAGAAATGGTAGTAGGCCGTGGTTCATTTATAGAAGCCTACCCTTTGTTTGGTTTCAAGCTAGAGGATTATAACGAGTTGTTTAAAGAAAAACTTAACCTCCTACTCAATATCCGGGACAATGAAACAGTTACCTGGTCTGGAAAATTCCGGCCGGCACTAGTCAATCAAGCAATTTACCCGAGACCTTTACAAACGCCTTTTCCTATCTGGTTGGGTGTTGGGGGTACCCCCGAATCATTTGCGCGCGCAGGAGCGCTCGGATTGCCCTTAATGGTGGCGGTAATAGGTGGTGAAACGCATCGCTTCCGACCATTGGTAGATCATTACAGGGAAGCAGGCTGGAGGGCAGGGCATCCTGATGAAAAATTAAAGGTGGGACTACATTCATTAGGCTATGTAGCCAATACTTCTGAGGAAGCGGTGGAAGATTTTTATCCCGGTTATGCCGAAGTATTCACCAGGATTGGCAAGGAGCGTGGTTGGCCACCGGTTACCAAGGCTCACTTCGATGCACAAAATGGCCCTTCAGGTGCCTTGCTGGTTGGCGGGCCTGAAGAAATAGCAGAGAAAATACTACGGCATAGCGAGACATTGGGAGGTATCTCCCGGTTTACATTCCAAATGGACAATGCCCGCCTTAGTCACGAAAAACTCATGCAATCCATTCACCTAATTGGCACAAAGGTGGCGCCATTGGTGAATCAATAGGAAAATTTGAGTATGTTTGTATAAAGGGAATCCATAATGAAACACCATCTGCCAATCATCTGTTTGCTCATGTCAATATATGGCTGTTCTCATCAGGAGATAAAAAACAATTAACCAAAAAGGCAGGTAAACTTTACCTCTTTTGAAATGAGTTACAGTAGTGGCTGGGTGGGGGAGTTTGCATTCATTGTTGATTCAGATAAAATATTTATTTCACCAACCATTTACGATAAAATCTATTATGGTATTATACCTGATTCTATATTTTATCAAATCGACAGTATCTTTTTAAGGATAATTAAAGACTCTTCAATTAAATCGCACATGGAAAACATTGCGGATTGCAGCTACATTTCAATAATAGCAATAGCAAATAATGATACCATAAGGATCCGTCAGCAATGTGATGTCAGTAAAGAATTTTGGCCGCTTATTCATTCATTTGAAACATTTCTGAAAAAGGGAAAACTTAAATCAATTCGCAATTGGCCAGCCCGGTTAGAAACAAGCAAAATATTTAGTGTTACACAACGTCTTACAATGCGGGGCAAAAATAAAAAGTCTAAAAAATGAAGGATAATACCCTCAAATTAATACATTTTATGTAAACTTCATTTCTGTATCAACAATTAAATTTATTGGAAGAAAATATAGATGGTTCACCATGAAACCAGTACTTTCAAAATTGTCACTTTGGTATAGCGCAAGCCGTTAATGCCGCTTTAAATGATTGGTTTTTTGAGATACTATTTTTTTGGGTACCTTAAGGGAATCTCTGTGAGTGGGCGAACAGAGATCGCCCGTAAAGGTCAAAAAAATAGCATTTCAAAAATGCTGGCAAGCAAGATTATTTATGCGGCTAGCTTTTTTGGCTTTACCTTTTTTTGCAATGAAAAAAAGGTAAAATTGGGTTCAATGTATTATTTGACAATTGAAATGATATTCATTCAAACTAAGATTTTACAGAAAATTATTGCCTTTTTTCTTCAATATTATTTTAAGTATGTTTGCATAACACCATCATGAAATATTACCTCTCATCTTATAAATTCGGTGATGATACCGGCAAAAGCTTAAAAGCAATGATGCCTGCTAACAATAGAATTGGCTTTATCAATAATGCCCGCGATTATACCAATACAGATCATGAAAAAAAATTGAAGAATGAAACACAGGAGTTGGACCAGTTGGAACGACTTGGTTTCGTAGCAGAGATAATTAACCTTAAAGATTATTTTCATGCAGAAAAAAAATTGAAAATCAAACTCGATACTTTAGGGGCTGTATGGGTGAGTGGTGGCAATACTTTTATTCTAAGACAAGCCATGCAACTAAGCGGGTTCGACCATATCATTAAAGAACTTTCGCTCAAAGCTGATTTTCTGTATGCAGGTTATAGCGCAGGGATTTGCATTTTGTCGAAAGACATGCACTATTTGCACATAGTCGATAAACCTTACGATTATCCCTATCCAGAAATTCAAGAAACAATTTGGGAAGGACTTGGGTTTTTTGATTACGCTTTTCTACCACATTATGATTCAGAGCATCCTGAAACTGAAGACATAGGCAAGTCTATACAGTATTGCATTGATAACAGGATTTTATTCAAAGCTTTAAGGGATGGCGATGTAATCATCTTAGAGTAACAGCTAGTATTTACTTACTTTTAAGGCCAAGGTAGATGAGTAATGCAGGGGCAGTAATCATTAAAAACGAAAGTACTTTTTCAAAATTTACCTTGCTCACACTCATTAACTCTTCCCTGCACAAACTACAGGATTCCATTGCCAACATTATACTGTCTTTAGAATAAGTAACAGCCAATGGTTCATATTTTCCATTTGTAACACGCCCATTCAGCGGTTTGGTATTTATGGATAGCGTTCTGCGATCATCTAAACGGTAAATATAAACATATACAGTACTGGTATCGGTTTTGCTTTTAATATCATAAGGATGAAGTCTCAAAATACTATCCACCTGCTTGCGTGTCATGCCAACCTCAAGGGCCATCACTTGTTTTACAGAAGTATATTTTGGCGACTTGACAATACAAGAAGGTAAAAGGATTAAAATCAATGTAAGTTGAAGAATTTGGTTTTTCATGTTCGGTTCTAATACAATTCAATTATCTTTTTTATTGTAGTAGCGGCAAATATACTAACTTTTAGAAATGCTTAATTCATGTGGAATTATTTATCCATTCCATGCACAAAAATACGTGAAAAATTTAGTTTAAACCCAAAGTATTAACGGCATTAAAGTCCTTAAATCACGTGATTTTAAACAAATATTTTCTGCTTGTATCACATCCGATACGACGTTCAAAACATACTCCCCTATCAAAGAAGTATTTAAAAAATGATAATTATTAAATGACGGTAGTAGTTTGTGAAAAGGGTCATGCATCAATGGTTCTCCCTAATAACTGATAACCAAATAACTTAACACTAGACTGCCGTTTAGATACTTTATTGAATTATAATTCTTTGGTTGATTTGTCCTTCGTTATGCAATATGCTTACCAAGTAAATCCCTTTTGGATAATTACTTAAATCCAACGTATATAATTGCTTTTCATCCTTCACTTTTTCATAGTATGTAATTTGTCCCTGCATATTCATTATCGTAATTTCCATTTCTTTTAGTGGATTCAGCGTTTCCAAATTTAAAATGCCTGTTCCCGGATTAGGATAAATTTGCACGAATGGTCTTTCAGCTTTAATTTGGTTTAAATTGGTAACCTGAGTTGAAGGTCTTCTCAATAAATCCTTATCGGTACCTGCCAATATAAAATTACCCTGAAAAGCAATAGCATATACCGGCGTGTTATTAAATAGAGTATCGCCAATATTCGTCCAATTTGTACCCGAATCCGCAGACTTGAATATGCCCGAATTGGTACCTATAAATACATTCCTGCCATAAGTGGTGATTGTATTCACATATAAATCGGTTAAGCCTGTATTAACAGCTGTCCAGTTGCTGCCATTATTGATTGATTTGAATAGGCCGCCTCCTTGTGTTCCTGCAAATAGGTTAGCACCCAATAAACCCATAGAAAGTATGGTGGTATTGGTTAAACCAGAATTCTTACCCGCCCATGAATTGCCATTTGTTGAGAAAAACACGCCTGTGCCGCCAACACTGCTGCTAGAAACTCCTGCGTAGATGCCTGTGCTGTTCGTTACAATTGAACTAACACCTGCATTGCTAGGCATGCCAGATGTAGAAAGTGACGACCAAGTAAATCCGGTATCTGTTGACTTGGCAACTCCATACCAAGTGCCGGCCAATAAATCAGCACCATTTGGAGCAAGGCAAAAAAGATAACCATAGTAGTTTGCTTTTGGCACTCTCCAACTGTTAGCATTATCATCTGACAAAAATATAGCACCCCCAAATCCATTGGATATGCCTGCTACCATTCTGTTGTTATGTACCACGAGCGATTTAACATTTTTATTGTCTAGACCACTATTACTTGTCACCCAATTCAAGCCATTGTCTGTAGATTTATAGACACCGCCAGTATCTGTTCCTGCATAAAAAGTTGCACCTTTCATGGTGATTGAATTCACTTTATTTCCTGAAATGCCATTTGTTTTCTGCCATTGAGCATTCAATGGGCTAAAAAATGCTGATATGCTAAGTAATATGGCAATTTTGAAAGTACTAATAATTTTGTTCATCTTACAAATTTACAGAATATAAACCGGACAACATATAACATTTTATGCTTTTTATGGTAGATTCTATACTTATTTGCTTCTCCATTTAATTGTACTTTTATTAAAGGACTTTGCAGAATATTTAGTAGATTAACTAAAGTATAAGTTTTAGAGGAAACGCAACTTTATTACCATGTATTTGGGTGTGAATGATGTAAGTAATTTCAAAAGTACTGTAATGATTATGCTTAATGTAATTCGCAATTTTGTTTCGTATTTTAAAAAGAGAAATAGAAGGACGTAACTCAATTTTAGTGGCTACTTCTCTACCAAATAATTGATGAATAATGAGAGAATTAAAGGGGAGTTGATAAATTACAAAGATAATATCTTTACACAATGTAACAAAATGGAAAGGCTAATACTTTTACTCTTAATAGCACTTCCCGAACTAATATTTGGGCAACAGACACAAAGTATAGCGAACCATAGTCAATATCTAAATGACTCAATTAATTCTAAGCCAATAGCAAGGAATGCCCACTCTAAAAAACCAGATATTTCTAGTGATTCAGTTGCGGTAAACGGACATTACACTAGTAATAAGCAAGATAGTATCTTGTCCGTTTTCGACGAAAAGGGGAAATTGGAACAGTTATTCAACATTACACGAAATGAATTGATTTATTACAAAAGTAAAGGCGCATCTGATAACAAGAAGTACAGGGTATTATTTGAAGGTAAAATTATAGATACGATGCTTGAAAGACCTCCAATTTATATCGGCGGGCAAACTTTGCTTTCTAATGAAATAGTTAAAAATCTAAATTATCCAGAGTTGGCTTCGCAAAATAATATTTCTGGCAATGTTTTGATTTCTTTTATAATCGATAAAAGTGGCAAGGCGTGCAATCATTTTGTAAAACAAGGCATTGGATATGGCTGCGATGAAGAAGCACTAAAAGTTGTAAAGAATATCCCTAACACTTGGCTTGCGGGCATATTAAATGGACACGCTGTTGATGTTGAACTTACCCTGTCTGTTAATTTTTCTGTCCAGGTAATTGAATTGGGCGGTGAGTGACGTAAAAATTCAAAATAGAAATATGAAATACACATTAATTATTCCCCTTCGTTTAGCATTAAATATTAAGGCTCAAGATACGGCAAGAGAATATCACCCCAATGGTTACCTTGCCCTTGAATATCCAAAGTTTGGAAATGAATCTGATGGGCTTTGCAGGATCTGGTATGACAATGGTCAATTAAGTTCCTAAGGCTACTATGATTCAGGTGAATTGGTGGACACTTGGAAAAGCTAATACCCCATTGCAATAATCAATACGAAGGCCATTACAAGACGGAAAAGAAAAACGGAGGTTTCCGTGAGTCGGATACAACAGGAAAGCTGATATTACACGAAATCTATAAAAATGGCGTAATGGTGCAAAGGTCATGTAAAATGATTGAGACCTTTTCACTTTATAAATTAATTTCTAGATTCAAGGATCAGTGAGGTGGGTAATTTAGGTATTATATTGATAGTCAAGCACCTGAAATTGTCATATTGTAATAATACTGTCATAATTAATATTACCTAGCGAACCTTTAACCTCTAACTTAGTCTTACTATTAAACTAATACGAAAACACATGTTTATTTACAATCACATACTGAAGACTTTCAGTTACTTTAAAAAATTAATAGTACTTTTGAAGAACATTAATTATTAAAGCATGAAATGAAAAACCTTTTAACTGTTTGCTTCCTCCTTTCTTTTATGATTTCAAGAGGGCAAACACCAACATGGTCAGATGATGTTGCCTGCATTGTCTATAGCCACTGCACAAGCTGTCACAATCCAAATGGTTCAGCACCTTTTTCGTTAATTTCTTATACCGATATTATTAGTCATGCCTCTAGTATTAAAACCCAGGTGTCGAACAAAACAATGCCGCCATGGCCAGTTGATAATAGTTTCCGAAAAATGGCACATGACAGGAGTCTTACTGACGGGGAAATAAACGCACTACTTAATTTTCTAAATAATGGCAAGCCCAAGGGTGATACGGCCAATGCCCCTGTGCCTCCCACCTATAGTTCTTCTCTGATAATAGCCAATCCTGATTTAAAACTTCAAATTGTGACTTACACAGTGCCGCTTTCCATAACAGCAGACTTATACCGTTGTTTTGTTATGCCTACCAATTACGCAGTGCAAAAGTTCATTACAGGTATAGAGATTGTTCCTGGAAATAAAAATATTGTTCACCATGCCCAAGTGTTTTATGATACTACAGGTATAACCTCTACTCTTGATGCAGCCGACCCTGATCCCGGTTATACATCGGCTGGCGGAGTAGGCACGAATGCTGCCGTTTTACTAGGTACATGGGTACCTGGCGCCACACCGATTTTTGTACCATCCGGTATGGGTAAAAGGTTGCCTCCAAATGCCAAGATCGTTGTGCAAATCCATTATCCCGAGTATGCGGCTGGAGAAACAGATTCTACAAAAATCAATTTTCTTTTTACCTCCAATACCGTTAGGAATATAAGTGATGCGCCGATACTAAATCACAGTACCACCATGACAGACGGCCCCTTATTTATTCCTAAAAACACAGTTAAAACATTTCATCAGGAATTTCTTGTACCAATCAATGCCACTGTATTGAATATTGGCCCCCACGGTCATTTACTGTGCAAAAGCATGAAAGCTTATGGTGTTACGCTCGCTGGCGATACCATTCCGTTAGTGAATATTCCCCATTGGGATTTTCACTGGCAGGGTTCATACGATTTTCCAAAACCCATTAAAATCCCTTTTGGCACTACCTTGTATGGCGAAGCTACATACGATAACACCAACGCGAATGATGAAAACCCAAATGATCCACCACTAGATGTGCATTTAGGTGAAAGTACCACCGATGAAATGATGTTGTTTTACTTTTCGTATTTACCCTATGAGGCTGGCGATGAAAATATTATAGTTGACCCAAATACCCATAAACCGCATTATAACAATTGCGTCTTTAACTATGCTCATATTGATAGATTGAGCGACCATAAAAGCATACAAATTTTCCCCAACCCTACCAGTTCGATCCTAAATATTAATCCAAAAAGTGAAGGAGATTTTGAAATCCTAATCTATAACAGTTTAGGTCAGAATGTATTGCAAAAAACGAATTTATTTGCACTAGATATTTCAGGATTAACTGCGGGGATTTACAGTATTGTTATCCTTCAAAACAATAATATTTACAATCGTAAGTTAGTTAAGGAGTGATAGGGAGCAATTGGCAAATGGAGAAGTTGGCAATTGGCAAATGGAGAAGTTGGCAATTGGCAAAAGGAAGCAATTGGCAAAGATTTGTTTAAGAATGAAATTTGGCATTATAATCAAAATCTTTGGCAATTGCCAACTCTTCCCCTTCTCCCAATCCCCAATCATGAAACACCCTATTCCTCGTAACATTACTCTTTGCCAACTGTCAACTGCCAACTCTTCCCCTCCTCCCATTCCCCAATATGAAACACAATATTCCTCGTAACATTACCCTTTGCCAACTGCCAATTGCCAACTCTTCCCCTCCTCCCATTCCCCAATATGAAACACAATATTCCTCGCAACATTACCCTTTGCCAACTGCCAATTGCCAACTCTTCCCCTCCTCCCCATTCCCCAATATGAAACACAATATTCCTCGTAACATTACCCTTTGCCAA
>JBBQIF010000030.1:0-13083 GCA_038324665.1 Bacteroidia bacterium | reverse complement strand
GGAGTGCCTAGTTATTACCTGGAACCTCTTGCAGCATTGGGTAAGCACCGACCTGTAATATTCCTCGATCAGCTAGGTTGTGGCCGGTCGGACAGGATTACAGATACTACGCTTATGACCGTTGAAAATTTTGTTGAGCAACTCGAACAGGTGAAACAGGCTTTGGGCTTAAAGGAATTTTACCTTTATGGTCAATCGTGGGGAACTATGCTGGGTACGGATTATTACTTAAAGTTCCCTGTAGGAATTAAAGGGATTGTTTTAAGTAGCCCTGCCATTAGCATAAAAAGATGGCTGAGCGATGCAGATACCCTCATTGCCACCTTACCTGATTCTATACAATGGGCAATTCGCATCAATGAAAAGAATAGAACTTATACCAAGCCCGCTTATGTGAAGGCTGTTACCATTTATTATCATCAATTTCTAGCAAGGAAATTACCCTGGTCGGCTGATTTGGACAGTGCATTGTCGCAAACCGGAAAAAACGTTTATGAATACATGGGTGGTCCCAGTGAGTTTACTATGCCGGGTCTCTTGAAGGATTATGACCGCACAGGTCGCTTGGGAGAAATAAAAGTCCCTGTTCTTTTTATCGCAGGGGAGTTTGATGAAGCCAGACCTTCTACAGTTAAATATTACCAAAGCCTGGTGTCGAATGCAGAATTTGTAATGATAAAAGGGGCAGGGCATTTAACCATGCAGGATAACCCTGAAGCAGATATTAAAGCGATCACGGATTTCTTAGATAGCATTGAAAAATAATTTTTATGCATTGGTCACAGATTTTTTATTGATTAAAATTATGGCAATTCCCCAATCTGTGCCAATTCTCAGGCAACTTTTTGTAATTTATTAAATTTGTGAATCTGTGCCTTTTTAACAACTATGAGGGTTTAGTAACCTTAAAAATAAGCTCGGCATTCAATAAACCCATCTTCACTTTTTCTTCATAAGTGTATTTTTCCTCAAAGAAAATGATTTCTACTGCAAATCCTGCTGATGCCAGTTTGATTTTAAAGTCTGGTCCATATTTCCTTACATGGTCTTGTTGGCCGTATGCCAGCAGTCGTTGCTCCGGTGTTTGTGCATTAGGGTCCTCAAAAGTTGATTGAAGTTCTGGAAAATAGGGAACTATAATATACCCTTTAGCATTTGGTTTCAATACCCTTAATAACTCATTTAGGGCCTTTTTGTCGTCGCCAATATGTTCTAGGATGTGGCTGCATAATACCAAGTCGAAATAATTATTGTCAAACGTAAGGTTCGTAATGTCCATTTGCTGAACGTTGGCAGGGTATTGATATCCTTTTTCAAATTTATCGATCGCATGATATTCAATATTTTCCATTGCCGACAACCGTTTGCCAATTTGCTTTTCAGGGGCAATATGTAAAATGTGGTAAGGTGTTTTTGCATTTTTAATGTCTTCTTCTAATAAGAGCCATAATTGTCGGTGCCTGTCAATGGAATCGCAGCCGGGACAGCGGGCATGTGCTTTGATATCATCACCTGAAGGAAGGAAGGTAAGGTATTTTTTATTGCAAAGGCAGCAGGTGACATTGCCTCCTCTAAGTACAAACATCCTAATTGTATGTTTTATCCGTTCTAACATTCAGTCAGGCAATATTAACCCGAAATTACGTAAAGCGAAAGGTTGTTCAATTGTTTATTTTACAATTTCATGACATGGTTTATTAAACTAAACCGATACTTTTGCGGCAAGCGAGATTCATGAAAGTAGCAGAAACATTTGATATTATTATATCAGTAGTCACAGAATATATTGGTAGTCAGAGTAATCCTTCTAAGGGAGAGTATTTCTTTGCCTACCGTATCAACATCCAAAATAACAGCAACACCACTGTACAGTTGCTGCGCAGGAGGTGGTTCATTGCCGATTCTGCCCATGAGGACAAGGAAGTGGAGGGTGAGGGTGTAGTGGGTTTGCAGCCAGTTATAAAACCAGGCGAATCGCATGCTTACATGTCCGGTTGCCAGTTGCAGAGCGAAATTGGTGCCATGTGGGGTTATTATACTTTTGAGAGGCTGTTTTCTGATGATTTAATAGCTGTTAATATTCCGAGGTTTGAGTTAGTAGTGCCTTGGCTGCACAACTAGTTGTTATTGATTTTTTCTTTTTACTGACTTCATCGCTCATTGGTGGATTAATCGTTGTTTCTCATCTTTCTGCCGACTGAAAAAAAATATCTTTATAATGCGAGCAGCTTGTCTTGTACTATCAAGATTGCTACAGCGATATACTAAACTGTGAGATTTTCGGAAATCTATCTGGTTTTGGTATAACAGACTTATCTTTGCAATTCCCGTTAGTCATTAAACTACAACTCAATACCAATGGTCTTCGAATTCCTTAAACTCAACAAAAATGTTACAGATACAGAATTTGATACCATCTATCCTGAAAATATCAAACGCCTCGCAGCTATTCACTGGACACCAGTGGCAGTAGCCATGCAGGCAGCGGAATTTTTGGCCGAAATGCCCGAGGCCAACGTTTTAGACATAGGATCAGGGGTTGGTAAATTCTGCCTTGTAGGTGCCAGCATGACCAAAGGCTCTTTTACCGGGGTGGAACAAAGGAGCCACCTGCACCGTATTGCCAATGATATGATAAAGTATTACCGTTTGCACAATGTTAAATTTATTAATTCCAATATCACCGAAATAAACTTTAAGGATTATAATGCCTTTTACTATTTCAATCCTTTTTATGAGAACATTCAAACATCAAATGTCATAGACGAAACCGTTGAATTAAAGACCCAGAATTTTAATATATACAACCGTTATGTGAAGGAACAACTGGAAAATATGCCCATTGGCACCCGCTTAGTAACCTATTGGAGTAGTTTTAAAGACATTCCCCGCAGTTACATTGTGCAAGCCAAAAGTTTTGGCGGCTTATTGCAAATGTGGATGAAAACTGAATGACCGTATTCGATAAAATTAGGTTGGTCTAAAGTTCGTCTCTATTCTCCTCTGCCACAACTTGCGGATAACCAGCCTAAAACTATCCGAAATCAATTTTTATAAATAGATTCTGATAGCATTCTTTCCCCTTAATGTATGATGTTTGTTAAAAAAAACGCAATGAAAGGTAACTTTTTATTAGGCTTTGCATGTTTCATTACAGCAATTTTGGTTCTTTCATTTTGCAGTATCAGATTTTAAAAAGCTAACCGCAATCCCGTACAATTATTCATAAATAAATCGGACGGACATGGCCACTGAGTGGAGCCGAAGTGGCCAAATACTTAATCCCAATAATTGTCAATCTCCTTCTCCGTATCTCCCCTTAACAAGCGGAATCTTATACGTGCCTCGTTTGCAAATAAACTACCGGTATAATTCAGTATTATTTTTTCGTACAGGATCTTAGCCTTTTCAGTATCCTTTAATTTGAATTCGTATAGTTTGGCTAAGTTGATAAGCGCATTGTCTGCTAATATATCGAAACTATAATCTTTGTAAACCTTGGTATAAAATACGATGGCATCGTTATAATTGCCTTGTTTTTCGGCTATCACTGCCTTAGAAAAATAAATCTCATCCGCCAGAGAATGATTGGGAAATTTAAGGGGTATGTCATCCAATTCAATGGCGGCTTCTTTTAACTTATTCTGAAATATCAGCAAATCAGCGTGGGCATATAGTGCCATAGCTTCTTCGGTACTGTCGAGTCCTATATTGTCCTGTATCAATAGCCATAGGCGAAGCGCATTGTTGCTAATAAGCTGACTGGTAGCATTTTTTAACACATCCAGTTGGGTTTGACACCAGTCGAATTCACCTCTAAAGTAGCATAAGCGGGCATACCGGAATTTGGCTTCCTGTCCCAATTCATCTGTATTGAAGGCTTTTTCTACCTGTTTATAAAGTAGGTCGGCTTCCCAAGGGTCTCCTATAATCAACAAGGCATCGCCCAAGCTAAGCTTGCATTTAGCCGCAACTCCCGCTTCAATTTCTTTCATTTTTAGGGCCTTGTTCAATTGATCAATACCCTTATTTGGTTCGTGGAGGTAGTAAATATATAATTCGGCGAGTTGTTGCATTTGTATGGCAGTTTGCCAGTTGTCTCCATTGATACTTAAAAAACTCAGGTATTCTTTTTCAAGGCTTTTTAGGCTCACCATATCGGCGCCATTGCTTGATTTTATTTGTAGCAGACCATTTTGCAAAACACCTTGTTGTGCCTGGTAGAAATATCGCTTCTCTTGTCCAAGTGATTTGACATATTCAAAGCACAATACGGCTATATCATATACTTCATTGCTTTGGCAAATCCACCCCAGTTCAATTATTTTTCGACCTTCTTCATTTAGTCTTTTATCTACTGCCTTGGATTGTATCAATGCGCCCTGCCAGTCTTTCTGTTGAATAAAACTCCAAATCAGCAAATCATTATAAACGATGTTTTCGGGGTTTTTTTGAAGTTTTTGTAAGGTGTTTTTAGCCAATAATTCATAGTCTTTTTTGTTTTTATAGGCCATCATCAGTTTATCCTTTATTTCCTGGATACTGTAATCGTAATGACCGGCATAACTCACCAACTCGTTGGTGCCATTCACCATGTCGCCATTCACAAAATAAAGTTCCGATATCTCATACGTAAAAAGGAAATCATCGTTCAGCGTTTTCCTACCTTTGATATAAGCTGCAAGTGCCCGATCGTAAAATCGCCTTTTTAAAAATGCGTTGGCTAGATTATCGATGGATTGTTGATTGCTCATCTTTTCGTCCAATAATTTCTTAAAAGTATTGTCGCGCTGCTCAACCATACCCTGTAAGCCATACAGATAGCCTTTGTCTACTATGTAGCCATAGTTGGTTTCAAATTTTCGGATGCGCTTGTCCACCAATTTTTCGGCGGCTTTAAAGTCTTTCATCAGCAGATAGCATTGGAAGAGGTTTTCGTAATAATAAACCGATTCGGGTTGTTTTTTTGCTAATTCCTCGTAAATATCAGCAGCCTTAGAGTAGGATTTTTCGGCCATGTACTGGGCGGCTAGTTTTTCTTCATTGTTCTGGGCTGACAAAGAAAGGGTGATAAAACAGAAAATTAAACACAGACGGAACATAAACACAAAGTTAAACTAAAAATACCGGTTTTTATTGCAGAGAGTGGTTAAAAATGCGAAAAAATCCGGTAAGGGCATTATCATCAAAAAAAAGTATTTTTGCCCAGTATAAAATTTAACATTTATTTAATATGAGAACCTATAAAGTATTAGGGATAATGTCGGGCTCGTCTATGGATGGCATTGATATTGCCCTTTGTAATATAACAGATGATGACGGTAAATACACTTGGGAAATTGATGCGGCGCATACCTACCCTTATGATGATAAATGGAGGGTAAGGCTCTCCCAGTTGCGGAAAGCGGATGCACTTGCTTTTGCAAAAACGGATGTTTTCTACGGGCATTATTTGGGGCAGTTGGTGAATGACTTTGTGGCGAAATACCAGGTAAGCCCAGACATGGTGGCTTCACATGGGCATACGGTGTTCCATTATCCGGGTGAATTGATTACGCGTCAAGTGGGCGACGGGGCTTCGCTTTCTGCTATCTGTAATTTGCCTGTAGTAAGTGATTTTAGAAGCATGGATGTTGCTAAAGGTGGCGAAGGTGCCCCATTGGTGGCCATTGGCGATGAATTATTGTTCCCTGAATATGATTATTGCCTTAACATTGGTGGGTTTGCCAACATTTCTGGCATGGTTGGTGAATACAGGGTAGCTTTTGATATCAGTCCGGCTAATATATTACTGAATCGGGTAGCCCGCGATCTGAACCTCGACTACGACCACAATGGTGAAATAGCATCAAAAGGAGCCATTAATTACCCCTTATTGGCACAATTAAATGAAATTGATTTTTATAAATTGCCTTTCCCTAAATCGCTCAATAGGGATTGGATTAACGAAGAACTCTGGCATCTGGTAAAAGAAGGTGAACGCCTGTCGCCAGAAGATAAGATGAAAACATTTGTTGACCACATCGCTACGCAAATTGGCAAAAGCCTTGATTATATCAGTAGCAATAATTCTACAGGCAAGAAAGTAATGGTAACAGGCGGTGGCGCCTTTAACCTGACGCTTATGGATTATATCCGCACGCATAACGATGCAGAATTTATTATCCCCGATGAAAAGTTGGTAAAATTTAAGGAAGCACTCGTGTTTGCATTGATGGGCGTTTTGAGAATTGAAAATAAAGTGAATATAAAAAAAACGTACACAGGGGCTAAAAGTGATAGTGTCAGCGGCAGTTTGAATGGTAATTTCAAAAGTTTACTTTAATATGACAATTTTAAGCCCTATATTTGAATCATGAAGCACTATAAGCCGCTTGTTTTTATTTTACTCGTTTTACTCAGTTTTTCCTGCAAGAAGAAAAAATCCTCCTCAGAAATTATCGTTGAATATCCTATTGTATTCCTTAATAATCTTGAGGTAGATCTTGATACAGTGCCCCTCGATCAATTTATTGTGCGGGAATCCTACGATTTTCCTACGAATCTTGATGATGAACTGAAAAAGCATGGCACTAATAAACAATCAATTAAGTCTGCCGTTTTACTGAGTTTAAGATTACAGGAATTGGATTATGCCTATGCGGATTCCACCAAGTATTTTAATTTTAAAGATCTTAAGGAAATATACCTTGATATTAAGGAAAGTGCAGTGGGACAGGAACTGATTGCCCAAAAGACTTTTATACCTGATGTTAGAAACAATATCATTAATATGGATATCATAGGAAGTGAATTGAAATCTTATTTGCAAAAAGAAACTTTCAGGATGGTATTCAAGTACAGGAAAAGGCGTCAGATTCATCAAGAAATCCCTTTTACCATTGTCGGTAAATTTAAAATTGTGGCTGATCCTGTGAAATAGAATACTTCTATTTTTTAAGGCGTACATTGAGCTTATCTTTCCTTTTGGGGTTTTAAAATAATACATCTGAGGTATTTGTTTTTTTGGATTTTAAAAGCATCTTTGTGCCTATAATAATAAATAGAGCATGAAAAATTTAACCTATTCCTTCACATTGGTCGTCGTTTGTTTGGTTTTTATGGGTTGCCCTTACCAATCAAAAATCGCGATATCTGAACCTTCAGTAAAGATTCCTGTAGAAATGATTAACACCTGGGAAAAAGAAACATCAGATAAAAATCCGGATGTATTTGTTATTACGAAGGACAATGAATTTGTAATGCGCATATTAAAAAAATCAACTAACAGTTCCGGAGAAGTGAGCAAAGATTATTACAAAGGATTTATTTCAAAAATTGGCAGTGTTGATTTTCTCCAGATATATGAAGTTGAAAAAAATTGGGATGATAAAACCACAACCGATAATGATGGAAAAAAAGTGTCTGATAATGAATATTACCTCTACAAATTTATTCACGGCAGCAATTTCATAAAGGCTACTTTACAGCCTGTGACAGAAAATGTAACCGAAACATTTAATACATCGGCAGAGTTAAAGGAATTCTTAAATAAATATAAAGATGTGTCTTTCCTGTATGATAAAGACAGCGATAAATACATCAGGACAGATGATTAATCTTTTCGAATAAAACTTGCGATTTTAACGTCAGTAAGGGTTGCCTAGAAATGGTTGTCATCATTTTTGCAAGAGAATTTAAGCAAAAATGTCGCCAACCATGGTCAAAGTTTGCATTATAACCGTGCTCTTTAAGGCATGGTTATAAACAATTGACTCCACTGGCGTCATTTGCCTTGTCTGTTTTTTACTCCAAGGTTTCTAGCTATCCCTTTTCAAATTTATTCGAAAACCCTTTATTATTATTTTAACAAAAGAGAGCTGTCGCCATAACTTAAAAAGCGATAATTATTAAGTAGGGCATGGCTATAGATATCTTTCCACCTGTTTGCTCCGGTAAAGGCAGCAATCAACAATAATAGCGTCGATTTTGGTTGATGGAAATTGGTGATAAGCCCCTTAATAAACTTAAAATCATAGCCGGGCATTATCATAATTGAAGTGGCACCTGTTAATGTATTTGTTGCTTTTTTTGCCATATCATCCAATAATATTTGGATGGCTTCTTTAGGATTCAAGTTAACTGAATAGTGTTTGTAGGGTGCCAGTTTTTCAACCTCAAAAGGATTGGCAATTCCCGATTTTAGATTCATTGCACACCAGTAAATGCTTTCCAGAACCCTTACACTTGTGGTGCCTACTGCGATTGTAAAGGCTGATTCTTTAAGATTTAAAAGCATGCGCTTGTCAATGCTAAAAATCTCCTGGTGCATATTATGGTAATGTGCATAATCGGATGTAACGGGTAGAAAAGTGCCGGCACTAATATGCAATGTCACAGCATGCATCGGGATATTTTTTTCAGTTAAACTTTTAATGGTGTCTTCCGTAAAATGAAGTCCTGCAGTAGGTGCTGCCACTGAACCTTGTGTTGCAGAGTATATTGTTTGATAACGCTTATTGTCATTTACTTCTGCCGGCCTTTTGATATAAGGTGGTAATGGAATCTTTCCAATCTGCTCAAGGATATCTATAAATTTTATACTGTTGTTCCAAGATAAACGAACTGAATTTGTTTCCCTATTTTGCCACTCCATTAAAACAGTTACATCAATGTTATCGATTAAAATATTTATTTGAAGCTTTTCATGTTCCTTCCATTTTTTTTTATTGCCTACTAGACATTCCCACTCACATTGGGCAGTGTTGTTAAGTGATGTAAAATAGTCGGTAAAATAAGGTTTCAATAAAAAAATCTCAATACTAGCGCCACTTTCTTTTTGAGCTATTATTCTTGCAGGAATTACTTTCGCATCATTAAAGAATAGTTGGGCATTGGGTGGAATAAATTCTGCAATATTGCTGAAAAATGCATCCTTAATTTGATGATTATTGTAAAAAAGTAGTTTCGATGCATCCCGTGGTTCTAAAGCCTTTTGGGCAATTGCCACTTGTGGAAGCTCATAATCATAATCTTGCATTAATATGGTAGGGGAATTCAACATTGCTTAATGCTCCCCTAAAAATTTTAGCATTTGAGCAGTTGCCTTTTTCCTGTGACTGATCTTGTTTTTTTCTTCGGCTGTCATCTCTGCAAAAGTCAGTTCATATCCATTTGGGATAAAAACGGGATCGTAACCAAAACCTGAAGTTCCTTTTGCCGATTGTGTAATTTGTCCTATCACCTCTCCATCAAAGAATCTTATACCTGTTTTATCTTTATAACAAATAACAGTTTTGAAAGAAGCCTTCCTGTTTTCAATACCTTCTAGAGATTTCAATAGTAAATTGATATTCGCTTGGTGATTGGGCGGTTCGCCTGCATATCTTGCACTTTTTACTCCGGGCTGTCCGTTTAAAGCTTCTACAATAAGACCACTATCATCTGCAAAACAGGGAAGACCAGTGGCATTAAAAACAGCTTGTGCTTTCAAGGCAGCGTTCTCTTCGAAGGTGTCACCTGTTTCTTCAATTTCAGTATTAAAGTTGACGTCAGACAGACTTAAGAGTTGAACATGTTCGGGCAATATAGCCTTAATTTCCTCAAGCTTGTTTTGGTTATTACTGGCAAATACTAATTTCATTTGATTATAAAGTTATTAGGGCATACCAAACATTCTTTTTACAAGGTGCCATAATTGGCGTTTAAGTTCAGCATCTTCGCTCACTGTCTTAATATCATCTACATAAATAATTTTACAATCATTCGCCATAAGACCATTGTATTTTCTGCATACGAGATCCATACTGAATGGGTTAACCCCCCAGAAGATGCAACATTTGGGACTGAAAATTCTTTCGATATTTTTCCATGTTAATCCTTCATAATCCTTGGTATTGATAACTGAGAACCCATCTGCATCCATCGTCACTTTATCTGTGCGTATGGCATTTGCCATTTTGAAAAAAAAGTCCCTTTGCTCCTCAGGAATTAATTTATCACCGGAATGGTGCATAATATTGAGAAACCTGTATTTGTTACCCCCTTCGCTCGCAATCTCATCGTAATCTACTTGTTCTTTAACTAAATAAAACTCATCACCAATGAAGAGATTGATAAGTTCAGGAAAATTTTCGGGTATAATTAGCTTTTCATCCATTAAAATATGTTTATTTGCATTACAAATGAGCGTCGAAATTACAATAAATCAAGTAAAACAAACAAGGATTTCTTCTTATGACATAGAAAATGTAGGGTTTGGTAAAGTTTTTACAGACCACATGTTTTCTGTAGATTATATAGATGGTAAATGGCAGAATCCAAGAATAGAGCCATTCGGCAAGATACTACTTAGCCCTACACTTTCGGCCCTGCATTACGGGCAGGCTATTTTTGAGGGCATGAAAGCTTTTAAGAATACGAGTGGCAAGGTTGCCTTTTTTCGCCCTTCGGAGAATTCAAAGCGACTGAATCTTTCTGCTGCAAGGATGTGTATGCCGCAATTGCCTGAAGAGATTTTTATGGCAGGACTTCATGGCTTGCTGGCTTTAGATCAGGATTGGATACCTGTTATGAACAGAGGAGCATTGTATATCCGCCCATTCATGTTCGCCACAGATGATTTTCTGGGAGTAAAGCAAAGTGAATCCTATAAATTCATGGTATATGCCTGTCCGGTAAACGCTTATTACAGCCGCTTTCTTAAGGTAAAGATTGAGGAATATTACACAAGAGGGGCGCATGGTGGAGTAGGCGCTGCAAAGTGTGCGGGCAATTATGCCGCTGCAATGTACCCAACTAAGCTGGCCCAACAGGAAGGTTTCGACCAGGTGCTTTGGACGGATGGAGCAACACATTCATATCTTGAGGAAACGGGTACCAGCAATATTTTTGTCATCACCAAAGATAAAGTTTATACCCCGGAACTGACAGATACTCTTTTAGCCGGTATCACTAGGAAATCAGTAATCGAATTATTAATGGATTTGGGCATGGAGGTTGTTGAAAAACCTATTAGAATTGATGAACTTATCGGCTGGCATAAGGATGGCAGTTTAACTGAAATGTTTGTTACAGGTACTGCGGCTACACTCACCAATATTGAATTATTTAACTTTAGAAAGGAAGATTTTGTTTTAAATATGGAGATTGATTTATTGAGCAGCCGTATTAAACAGATCTTTCATGACATAAGGACTTTGCAAGTACCAGATAGGTTCAACTGGATGGTTCCTTTACAACAGACGGTTTCTTCGTAAATAACTCTGAGAGACTTTTAAGTAGGGCATAGTGCCCAAATAATTTAACGCAAAAAAAAAGATTATAATGTACGAATTTATAGAAGGCAAAGTAGAACATGCCAATCCCGCTTTTATCATCATTAATGCCAATGGTATTGGGTATCACATCCAAATCAGTATCAATACCTATGAGCATTTAAAAGAGCTTAAGCAGGCACGGGTATTAACCTATCTAGCTATTAAGGAAGATGGTCACTTTATTTATGGCTTTTTTGATGAAGTGGAAAGGCAGTTGTTTAAGCAATTAATCTCAGTAAATGGTGTTGGTACCAATACGGCCCGCATGATTTTAAGTGGACAATCGCCTACAGAAATTATTAGTGCTATAGGTACAGGTAACATTGCCATGCTAAAAGCGGTAAAAGGTGTTGGTCCAAAAACAGCACAGAGAATCATTCTTGAATTACAGGATAAGATTGCAAAAATTGGCACTCCCGGTGAAATGGGCGCACTACCAAGCCAGGCTAATAGGGCATTTGACGAAGCATTGCTAGCATTACAGGCATTGGGTTTCCAGAGAGCCGTAGCTGAAAAGGCTTTGCTTAAAGTAACCAATAACAATAAAATGCAGATTGGGGTGGAGGATATGATTAAGCAGAGTTTAAAAGTGCTGTAGATTTCAATCAGTTAAATAATCAATAAAATTAGACTCAACCCGCCGAGGTGGGTTGAATGTTAATTGCCACGGGTGCAACCAGTGGCTATGATGCAGTGCGCTAATGTGTTTGGCGACTTTTTTGCTCCCCAGCAAAAAAGATGACAAACACTAAAACAAGACACCCAATTTTAACCTTTTGAATTAATAAAATTACAACCTATTTGAACAATCTTTCACAAAACAAGTATCAATTTCAAATTGCTTCAAATCACTAATATTATATATACTCTTAATTCTACAGGTAGAGAAAAAACTCCTATTTCCCCAATCTAAAATAAACGCCCCTACTGAAATATTTTCATTATATATTGTTTCAAATACTAACCCCACTTTTTTCAATTTAATATTTCCATTAATTATGGTTACATTAATTAATTCATCTTTTCTCCACTTTTTGCGATCATAAATCGTAATAATGTTAATACTATCTATATAATTATTGTCCACGTAACCTATAAAATATGTATTTTCTTCATTTATTCTTTCTAAGATAAAATAATCATTAACGCTTCTAATTAAAACATCTTAGATTTGAATTGTCTTTTCTTGCATTCTAGAAACCTCATACTTCCTCTTGTTTTCAATTTCTAGATTATGGTATTTACAGCCTAATAAGCCACAAGAAATAACAAAGATTGCTATAAATTCTTTCATAGAGTCTTATCTAATTGACCATTGATAATTTTAACACTATTGCCTCTCCAATAGTCAAACCATTATTCATATATCTAACCTTCCTTATTTTTACTGCTTAATATCATAAAACTCCATTTGCATCAGGATATTCCCTTTTTCCAAATGCAAGTTACCTTCCACGAGACCGTTAATTACAAATATAGCTTTAAATTCCATAAATAAAAGAATACAACGATGATAAAAAGCAGCATGCTGATGGAGAATTGCACAGAGTGAAATCATTCCCAAACCCGCCGCGGCGGGTTGAATGCTAATAACCACGGGTGCAACCCGTGGTTATTATGAAATTATCAGTTGGTGTTTGGCGGCTTTTTTGCTCCCCGGCAAAAAAGGCGACAAACACTAAAGCAAAATCGCAACAATTCAAACCATCATAGTTAGCTAGGTATTTTGTCCCCCAACCCTGAAGGGGTTGAATGCTAATAACCACGGGTGCAACCCGTGGTTATT
>JBBQIF010000029.1:0-13095 GCA_038324665.1 Bacteroidia bacterium | reverse complement strand
AATTCTGGTCGTTTGCCGCTATCCTACCATATAGAAACTGATAACGACTGCTGAAGTATTTTGAATGGTTTTTTTTATAGAAAAAACCTGCCGCAAATTTTGTTTCATTCAATTGTATCTCTGGAGCAAGATCACCGAAATAATTACTACCACCTAGTAATAACCCAATCTCGGTTTTTCCATTCCTATACTGAGCCTTGATAACATAGGAAAAACACATGCAAAGAATTGCAGTTAATAAAATTTTAAAATATGACACTTGGTAGGGTTTCTATTCTATAAGCTAGAAATTAAAACACGGTTGGCGACCTCCCATGATTCTATATGTTAAAGTAATACCGCCAATCATATACCAATCCTTTGTTTTTGGATTGCCACGGGGATCATTATTTTCAAATTTTGTTTCATTTGGTAATTCCACACTTCTGTCCTTTAAAGCAACTGCCATAGGACCGCTTGCGCCACCAACAATTTGGTCGTCAACATAAATAGATGAAATATCGTCTAAGTAATCTGTAAATGTCTTACGCACACCGAATTCAACACCAATGGCCCATTGTTCATTCAGTTGCCATTTGGAACCAAAACCCAGTGGAATACTTAATTGAGTTAAAGAATATCTTCTTTTATCATTAAATTTTGTCGTTTCCTGACCTTCGGTACCCAAGGGTTGTAATTCAATCCACTCGCCATTCTGCGATTGTAGGGAAGGATCGTGAATACCCTGAATATAATTAAACTGTGCTTTTGGATTAAACCTGAATACAGAAATCCCAGTAAATAAATAAGGCGACCATCCAAAACTCGTCCTTGTATTTTCATATCCTAAAATATTCCATTCCAATTGAGTAGAAAACTCAATAATATCTGATTTAAAACTCAAATTCCTTCGGTGTCTATATGGATCTGAGCTGAAATTTTTATCTGAACCTTCGATTTTACCATAAATGGCTGTTCCTTTGAAAGTTAAGTATGGGTTGATATTATAACGTACAATTAAACCGCCCGCCAATTTAGTAGTGGCCCAGACGGGAAAATAATCTTTTGTCAGTTCGCCCGTATAATTAGACCCTCCTAAATATAGACCAAAATCAAGTGAGCTTGTCTTCTTCTTATCACCTGCCTGGGCATTAAAGATGAATAGTAAAGACAGCACTATGTAACAGATTTTTTTCATAAATGATTATTCTACGGACACACGAAATTAGTGAATTATTATTTAAAACGCAAACTACGGTAGAAATATTGTATAAACCAATTCTGACTAGCCAAAAATTGATTGTACAGGACAAGCTACTCGCACTTAGTGTCTTCGTCGAAATCCTATCTGCAATCAATATAATCCATATCAAAAAACAAATAAGGGGAATCATCAATGCGATTCCCCTTTTTCTGGCATAATATCATTAATATCTTATCGTTCGGGCTTTACCCTCTTTTCCTTTGGTTTCATATAAAGCGTTTTACCTTTAACTGTAGCAAACATTTTCTTCATTATGGTACTCATTCCTCCAATAGTTGGAACAGTCACCTTACTGCTTACCGTTACTTTCACATTCTCCAATGTTACATCACCTATTTGAAGTGTTTCTATAATGAAGGTATTGCTTGGCAACTTTGTACCATCCGCTAATTTTATTGATTCTCCATCTTCAAAGTTTTTCTTTGTAAGAGTTTTACTATCTAAAAGCTGTTTTACCATATCCTCAGAAATTTCAACTTTCCTACTTGACGGATCGTAGCTCCAATTTACATTTTCCTTATCATTCACCATGGTTGGAATCATAAGACTACCTCCTTCATCTATCAAAGTAACAGTTTTGTAATCATCCAATGAAACGGTATCAGCTTTAGGAGCTTCAGGTGTATTTGGTTTATTAGGATCTACAGGTGGGTTATCCTTGGTGCCATGGCTTTCTACAGCACCATTTTGAAGCGCTCCGGTATTAACATTCTTAAAGGTTATCTCACCTTCATCTGTATTAACAATTCCATCCAATTTTTTCAAAGCATCAAAACCAAAAGTATATGGGTTAGGATTAGTGCCTATTTTTACTTCGACATTGGTAAGGGTTTTACCGCCCTCCTTATTGCCCAACCTTAGTGTATTTAATCTTACTGTCGCATTTGGTTTCAACCTTCCTGCATTTACATCGGCAATCGACATACCCGTTAAATCACCAGGTTTAATGGCCCCTTTTGCCACCAAGTTCTTTAATTCTAAGAGTGAAATTGAAATATCTGCACCTGGTGCTACCAGCGATGGGCCATTGCTCTCAACATTATTACCTGCAGTACCAATCAGGAATTTATTATCCCTATTAGTCATTTTCACAATAATAGGCTTGACATTAACGTTTTTAGGATCTTCACTTATAACTGCTGCAACTTTTGGATCAAAGTCAACATCAAGGGTCCTAATGGTAGTCCTCCTGTTTTCTTGATGTTTGGCCTCAGTACATGGTACCTTAATGGCACCTTCGCATTGGCAATCATTTACCAGTTGGGATTCACCGTATCCTTTAGCAACCAACCTACGGGCATCAATACCGGCTTTTACGAGGTAGGCTACGGCGCTATCCGCCCTGCGTTGAGATAAATCCTCGTTATAAGCATAGGACGACCGGCAATCGGTGTGGGAGCCAAGTTCCATACGCAACTTAGGGTATTTTTTCAGTAACGGTACAATCATTTCATCCAGAACTTTAGCGGCATCGGCCCTAATATTAGCCTTATCAAGGTCGTAATAAATTGGTACCACTTGTTCTATAATCTGGGTATATAGACAGAAATCCTGCCTTAAAACGGTCGAAATCTTTATACCCTTGGTTGTCTTTTGCTTTATTTCGGCGTCGAAATAGTACAACTCCAGATTCTGGCACAATATTTCATAATTAGTCTTTTCCTTTAAACAGGTTGTCCTGTAATAACCGTTGGCATCTGTTTTGAGAATTATAGTAGTTGAATCCTTATCATTGGTAATGGTAATCGTTGAATTAGCAAGCGGTTTTGCAAGGTTGTACTTATCTGGATTTGTTTTAGGTAGAACACATTCATATACATTTCCTTCCAATTCAATACATAAAGGATCAACATGAAATTCATAAATATCATCACTTCCTCTACCACCTTCTCTGTTGGATGAAAAGTATCCATGATCAGCATTAGTGACATCATACGTAATACCGAAATCATCACCACCGCTATTCAATGGCGCCCTTAAATTTTCAGGTTCAGACCATTCTGTTCCACTGCCTTCGCTTCTGAAAATATCTAAACCACCCATACCCAAATGCCCAGTTGAGGAGAAATATAAATTAGCATCATGGCTGTTCCAATATGGATACATTTCATTTTGTTCTGTATTGATTGCTTCTCCAAGGTTCACAGGGTCGCCCCAGCCTTTTGCCCTTTGATTATATGAACAAACCCAGATATCATAACCACCAATACCATCAGGCCTATCGCTGGAGAAATATAGTTTTTTACCATCATCGCTCAAAGAGGGATGACCATAGTTAAAGGAATCATTAATGCAAAATTCGAGCATCTGTTCTTCTACCCATTCCGAACCATTTAATTTTGCTTGAAATAACTTACAGGTTTTAGACTTACCATCAGTACCGTTACATTGGGTATAGTAGATAGTTGTGAATTTCCTATCGAAGCAGCATGAACCATCATTGAACTTAGAGTTGATAGTACCTAAAGCAATAACCGGAGAAGCAAACACAATTGGTGGATTTGGGTTTCTGGAAGTTCTTCTTACCTTTTTAGCCTCTGCATACCATATATCATGGTAACTGAACCCTATATAACCATCCATACTTTTTTTGCGCACACCGCCTTCCCTGTCAGAAGTAAAAAATATTTTATCATCCTTTTTGCTCCCCATCATTGGACAATAATCTGACGCTTTGGTATTCAGTTGTTTAACATTGCTTATTTTGAACCTGCTATTAGGGGCATCCTTTGTCCAGCTCTCGACGCTATCAATAGCCGCTATTTTCTTTAATACCCTTTCATCATTTGGCACTTCCTCAAGGTAAGTTTTAAAATATTCTCTTGCCTCTCTCAGGGCATTTACATCTCCTTCGGCTGTTTTCATTTTCAAAACACCCAATTGAAACAAAGCTTCTGTATTTTTTGACTCGCCCTTAATCCTCAATACCTTTTCATAAGATTTCATGGCTTTGCCATACTCATTGGCCATTCTGTAGCAAAAGCCAGCATCCATTCTCACCCTTTTAACGGTATCCCTATCTTTAATCTTTGTTGCTGCCTGTGAATACAGGTCAGCGGCATATTTGTACTGGTATTTGGCTTTTGCCCTGTCCGGTTTAGCTAAATCTACCGGGCAACCGCTTAACAAAATAAGGGCGATAGCAAATATGCCTGATCTCAAAAATATTGTCGTTTTACTCATGTTTATTTAATAATACTGTTACTCTAACTATAATTTACAAACCTACACGAAATTATCAATTTACCAAAATGTTAAATGAATAGTTTGTAAATTTTTTATCTTTACATTGTAAATCATTAATTAAGTTGCTTCAGGCAACTGTTGCATCAATTGATATATTTCTCTAATTCCTCTGGTTTTTACAATTCAAATTTAATGCCTTGTGCTAGTGGCAAAGTATCCGAATAATTGATGGTATTCGTCTGTCTTCGCATATAAGCTTTCCAACTATCACTGCCACTTTCCCGGCCTCCCCCGGTTTCCTTTTCCCCGCCAAACGCCCCACCTATTTCCGCACCACTTGTTCCAATATTGACATTGGCTATGCCGCAATCGCTGCCACACGCAGAAAGAAAATACTCTGTTTCCCTGATGTTATTTGAAAAGATAGCCGAGCTCAGACCCTGTTTCACATCATTTTGCATCGCCATCGCTTCCTCAACATGTTTAAATTTCATTAGGTAAAGGATAGGTGCGAAAGTTTCCTCTTGCACAATTTTATAATGATTCATGGCCTCACATAATGCAGGTTCTACATAACAACCCCCTTCATATCCGCTACCTTTCAGTACCTTTCCACCAAATAATACTTTTCCGCCTTGTTTCTTCAATTCTACAAGCGCATTTGAAAATTTATTCACTGCATCCTTATCAATCAAAGGTCCTACATGGTTATTTTCATCCAAGGGATCACCTATCTTTAATTGCTTGTAGGCTTTTACCAGCTTTTTCAATAAAGCATCGTAAATACTTTCATGAATCATTAGTCTGCGGGTGCTTGTACAACGTTGCCCCGCTGTGCCAACTGCTCCGAAAACAATAGCCCTCAAAGCCATATCCATGTCGGCATCCTTTGTTACGATGATGGCATTATTACCTCCAAGTTCCAATAAACTCCTGCCTAACCTTTCGCCCACTGCTTTGCCTACTTCGCGCCCCATACGTGTGCTGCCTGTTGCAGAAATCAGGGAAATCCTGTCATCTGCAGCTAGTTTTTTACCTATATTAAAATCACCATTGATAAGGGTAAAAATACCTTCAGGCAACTTATTCTCTGCCAATACAGGCATCAATAAATTCATACAGGCAATGGCCGAAAGTGGTGTCTTCTCAGAAGGTTTCCAAATACTCACATCGCCGCAAACTGCTGCTATCATAGCATTCCAAGACCATACTGCCACTGGGAAGTTAAATGAAGATATAACACCTACAATTCCAATAGGATGCCATTGCTCATACATGCGGTGATTTGGCCGTTCACTGTGCATTGTTAGGCCATATAACTGCCTGCTAAGACCGACAGCAAAATCACAGATATCTATCATTTCCTGCACCTCGCCAAGACCTTCCTGTAAACTTTTGCCCATTTCATAACTTACCAAGGCTCCCAACGCTTTTTTGTTCTCTCTCAATACATTGCCATACTGACGAACTATTTCACCCCTTTTGGGTGCAGGTACTTGTTTCCAGTAGATTGAAGCAGCATAAGCTCTTTTCAAAACGGCTTCATATTCCGTTTCGCTTGCATAAATTATAGATCCTACCACTTTTCCATCAGTGGGGGAAACAATCTCCTTCTTATGACTGCCAACTGCGCTTATCCAACCTTTCCCTGTACATACACTTTCATTTGTTTTTTTTATCCCCAATTGTTTTAAAACCTGTGCTATATTTTGCATAATGCAAATATAATAATAATTTATGGTTGTTTCCGAACCGACCATAGCTTGTGTGCAAGTGCTCCTTTGGAAAGGCAGAATCATTTTGGGTAAAACGGCAGTTTGCATATTAATTGTTTTGAAAGAGAAATGTTGTTCTGGATATTAATACCGGTTTCCGGAAAAGGTAAACCAGAAAATTGAAAAAAATTTTTCTAGAAGTGATTTATTAAAGTTAAAACATCATAGTAATAGTTGATTACTTTTTAATTGTATTTATCAGCTATTTATTTCTCGTCTCAAATCAAATCTACAGTTTCTTTATTCCCTCTCAAAGCTATCGCTATGATTGTCATCACTTTTCCGTTTAATTTTAAATAACTATTTTTGTTGAGTATGCCGTCAATACATAGAACATTACTTGCTTCTTTATTGTTCCACATATGTAAAATTTATACCCAGTAATTAATTTCTACTTCGGAGGAATTATCAAGGGAAACTTTATTTAAAAGTAAAATACATCAAATAAACATTTATGATTTAAAGATAACAAATACATTTGATACCGTCAGACACCTGAAAAAACAGCATTTCACAAATGATAGTGGCCTTATTATTAAAACACTGAACTTTTCACTAATGCAAGGCCATACGGATACTTCAACAGAAATCTATACTTATGATTCCCTTAATAAAGAAATAAGCTATGATATGACAAACTATAAATATGTCCCTTATATGGGTGATTCCAATTCAAGTGTTAAATTAGGTGGCTACTCAAGATCAAACAGCACAGTGATTAACCATTCAAGGAAACCTAATTTTAGACATAGTAAGGAAAAAGAAAATAAGAGGAAATACTATTTCTATCGCAATGGTCATTTATCTCATAAAGTGAAGTGGAAAAAATACAAGCACAGTAGGGTTTATAGGATACATTTTAAAAATACTAACGGCTTTGATTTAACCAAAGTCTATTATTTGGATATGAATAATTGTCTTATAAAATCAGTAACATATTCTTCCCGGTTTATTAAGACAAGCCGCATGACTTTAATAAAAGATTACACCTATAATAACCTATATGAATGTATCACAAAATGCACCGCCTATTTTAATCAGTTTAAACCGAAGGGATGCGAATATTACAAGTATATCAAAAGGGAAGATTAATTGACAAGGCCTACGATTGTTTCCGCAAAGAATTTAACTATCCCAGTTTTTTGCGCACAATGAATTTACCAGAGAATAGCGATATAACAGGCATTAAAACCAAATATCAAAATGGAATTTTAAGTTTTACGATACCTAAGATCAGAAAGTCGCTCAAGTCTGCCTGAACGCGAATAACAGGTTAATGTGATTCGCTCTTCACCTGCACCACCTCCGGCCTCATCTGAGGGAAGAATAATACTTCCTGAATAGAAGCCTGGTTGGTCATCAGCATGGCCAACCTGTCAATGCCAACACCTAAGCCGGCAGTTGGCGGCATACCGTATTCCAAAGCTCTTAGGAAATCCTCATCCAAAGGCATGGCCTCATCATCGCCACGACCTGCTAACTGCAACTGGTGTTCAAAACGCTCGCGCTGCTCTATTGGATCATTCAATTCACTATATGCATTTGCTATCTCTTTGCCATTGATAAACAATTCAAATCTTTCTACTAAACCTGCTACACTTCGGTGCTTTTTAGTCAAAGGACTCATCTCTACAGGATAATCTGTTATGAAAGTTGGCTGTATGCAATGCTTCTCGCATTTTTCACTAAATAGCTCATCTACCAGCTTGCCCTTGCCCATGCTTGGTTCTGTATGAATATTGAGCGTTTTGCAAGTCTCTCTTAACTGATCCTCGTCCATGGCAGAAATATCAATGCCTGTTTGCTCTTTAATGGCATCGTACATGGTAATACGTTTGTATGGTCTTGCAAAACTGATTACCTTATCGCCAACAGTTACATCCGTGCTGCCATTTACATCTTTAGCCACATTCTCAAGCATAATTTCTGTATAATCCATCATCCAGTTATAATCTTTATAGGCCACATAAATCTCAAGTCCGGTAAATTCCGGGTTATGCGTCCTGTCAATCCCTTCATTCCTGAAGTTTTTAGCAAATTCGTACACGCCATCAAAACCACCAACGATGAGTCTTTTCAAATACAATTCATTGGCAATTCTTAAAAACAATGGCATATCTAAAGCATTGTGATGGGTATTAAAAGGGCGCGCTGCTGCACCACCATGAATGGCCTGTAAAATGGGTGTTTCTACTTCAATATAACCATTGTTGTTAAAAGTGTTCCTTAAAGACTGAACTACTTTTGTACGCTTTATAAAAGTCTCTTTTACATGAGGGTTCACTACCAAATCAACATAACGCATGCGGTAACGCAATTCCGGATCGGTAAAGGCATCAAATATTTCTCCATCCTTTTCCTTAGGCATTGGCAAAGGATTGAGGGTCTTGGACAACAATTTTAAAGAGCGCACATGAATGGATGTTTCACCTGTCTGAGTAATGAACCCATAACCTTCCACACCAATAAAATCGCCAATGTCGAGCAATTTTTTAAATACCTCGTTGTACATGGTTTTATCCTCACCGGGGCACAATTCATCGCGATTAATATACAACTGTATGCGACCAGTACTATCCTGCAAAGAGGCAAATGAGGCCTTGCCCATCACCCTAAAATTCATTAAACGGCCAGCGATGCTAATATTACTATAAGCTTCCTTATCATTTTCAAAATTCTTCTTTATATCAACAGCGTTTGCATTTACCTCAAATAAATCGGGCGGATAAGGGTCTATACCAATGGCTCTCAGTTGTTCCAGTTTTTGTCTTCGCAGCAATTGATACTCGTTTAATTCTGACATATTGTACTATTTTGAATTCTAAATTTTAAAAGAAGTGCAAAAGTAAGGCTATTTTTTTGTAAACTTTAGTGGGTTGATGCAACTAAAATAAGGAATTGGTTATCTTTGTTATATTGAATGGGTAACTTAAGGCTGTACTTTTTGATTTTTTTAGCTTTCATGGCATGGAATGGGAATGCCCAGAATTTGTTCATAGAAAACAATGGGCAGCAAAATAGTATAGTAAAATATTCTAAACATTTTGATAATGGACAACTGTATTATTGCGCCAATGGATTCACAACATTATTGAAAGATAAGGTTACTTACGATTCAATGTGGCATCATTTCCACAAATTCAAAACTTTAAAACACCCTTTTAAAATAAACTATCACCGCTATGATGTTAATTTTCTAAATGCGCTCCCCTGCGATATTCAGAGTGTTTACAAATCATCCACCTACCGAAATTATTTTATTGGCAATGATCCAAAAAAATGGGCCTCAAATGTGGGCATGTACCACCAACTGGTTTATCAAAATTTATACCAAGGCATTAATCTTGAAATAATGGAAAAAGGCAATGCTGTAAAACATAATTTCATTGTTTCTCCAGGTGCCAAACCTCAAAGTATAATCATGCAATACCAATATGCCGGTGAAATGAAACTAAACAAAGGCAGCATTGAAATAAAGACAAGTGTGGGAACCGTTATTGAGCAGATGCCTATTGCATTCCAGGTGTATGGTTACGATACTACTTTCATTCCCTGTAATTATATCCTAACCAAAAAAAACAACGCATATCAGGTTAGTTTTCAATTGGGAGAATACGACAAAGAAAGGTCGTTAATAATTGATCCACTTTTAATATTCGCCACATACAGCGGCAGCAAGGGAGATAATTTTGGTTTTACCGCCACACATGATTCAAGGGCCAATGTTTACAGTGCCGGCATAGTGGATGCTGATAGTGGCCCATTTCCCGTAACTACTGGTGCTTTTCAAACCATTTATGGCGGTGGGGGTCCAGGAAGGTATCCGGCAAATCTTTCTTGTGATATTGGCATTAACAAATACGATAGTGCAGGTAAAGTATTGTTATATAGCACATATCTTGGCGGGTTAGACGAAGAATTCCCGCACAGCCTTGTTACTGACAACAATGACAACCTGCTTGTAATGGGTACTACCTATTCTTCTAATTTTCCTATAATAAAAACCTGCTTTGATACACTGATTGATGGATTGACTGATATTTTTGTCGTAAAGCTCTCGAAAGACGGTTCCACCATGATATCAGGCACATTTATCGGTGGTAGTGATATTGACGGTTTGAATTCAAAAACCCTTCGCTACAATTATGCCGATGATTTCAGGGGCGACATTGTGGTGGACAGTAATGACAATGTATATGTGGCCTCCACCACCTACAGCAATAATTTTCCTCTGAAAAATGCTTTCCAAGCAACAAAAGGCTCGGTGCAGGAAGGTTGTATCTTTAGTTTCGATAAGGATTTGAAAACTTTAAGGTTCAGCAGTTTTGCCGGCGGAAATGGAGATGATGCCTGTTATTCCATCAGGCTATACGATAGTTTTGTATATATCGGTGGGGGCACCTCAAGTACCGTCATGAATATGACCCTTAATGGCATTCAGAATACATACAACGGCGGTAGGGCAGATGGATTTATTGTTAAATTAAAGAAGGATGGCAGTTTTCGCAATGCATCATACTTTGGCACTGCTACATACGACCAAATTTATTTTATTGATATTGATGCCAATGGACAAATTTATGGTGCCGGACAAACGGATGGCAACATCACAAGGACTTCTGGTACTTATGGCAAAGACAAGACCAGTCAGTTCATTATACGTATGTCGCCCAATTTGGCCAATATCAATTTAGCTACTACTTTTGGTAACAGGCTCTTCAATCCGGAAATATCGCCCTCAGCTTTCTTGGTGGACCAATGTGAAAATATTTACTTCTCGGGTTGGGGCAGCGATATATCCTACGACAAATTACATTCCCTTACCACTACTAATCTCCCTGTTACCCCAGGCGCTATACAAAGCACTACAGATAACAATGATTTCTACCTGCTGGTAATGAACAAAGATGCCAAAAAACTGCTATACGCTACCTACTTCGGTGGCAACCAGACTGAAGATCATGTAGATGGTGGCACTTCAAGATTCGATAAGAAAGGTGTCGTATATCAGGCTGTATGCTCAAGTTGTCCTAATTTTCAATCCCAACATTTCAATGATTTTCCAGTTTCTCCTAATGCACCATTTAAGACCAATTTGAGCCCCCGATGCAGTAATGCAGTTTTTAAAATAGATTTCCAGATTACTTTTTTGGTGGACGCCAAATTTGATGCTTTGCCAAAAAAAGGATGCGAGCCATTGACCGTTGCTTTCCTTAATACAAGCAAATATGGCAGAAAATTCTTTTGGGATTATGGTGATGGCTCCGCTATTGATACTGCTAAAAGCCCTGTTCATACTTTCACAAAAAAGGGGAAATACATGGTAAAATTAAGCTCCATTGATTCCTTTTCATGCAATGTTTCGGAGTTTGATTCAACAGAAATCGAAGTATTGGAAAATCCGGTAGCAGACTTCAGTTTGGAAACCAAACAATGCGAAAATCTTTTCAAATTCACCAATAAATCGTCCAATTATAAAAATCCTTACTGGACCTTTGGTGATAGCGGAACAGCGAGTACTTTGGAAAACCCCGAATACCGTTATAAAAAGGATGGCAAATATAAAGTAATACTAGAGGTGGAGCATCCCATCAGTGGCTGCAAGGATACCCAGTCTATGGATGTACAGCTTTTTACAGACCCATCCAAAAGCATTATTATACCCAATGTATTTACGCCTAACAATGATGGCAAGAATGATTGTTATACCATCGATGGTGTTGACCCATCGTGCGATGAGGTTATGGTTTGGATATATGACCGTTGGGGGTTGCTGATTTTTAAAGATGAGATATTTAATCGCTGCTGGAACGGAAAAGTGAACAATACCGGTGGCAATTTACCCTCTGGGGTTTACTATTATTTGATGACCATTAAGCGGAAAAATCCTAAAGAAGGAGATACCACCTTTAAGGTGAATGGCGTTATCCATTTAATCAGGGATTAAAAAAAGCCGCCTGTTATGCAGGCAGCTTCTTTAAAATATAAACACTTATTTACAGACTGTCCATAGCGTCGAGCGGCTGTAATAGAAAGTTCTATAAACAAGGCTTGCAAAGTCAAATAAAATGCTCATCAATCGCGGCGGATGAGCATTTTATTTGACGAGCATAACGCAGTAAGCGACCTTTATAGACAGACTCTTATTAAATTCCAAACAGGCAAATGCCTACAGAGAACAAATGTTGGTGAGGATTGGCACTTGCAGTATAGGCACTGCTCTGGTACATATCGGTAACAGTATAACGGGCATAGAAAGCTATATTATCAGCACCCACTTTCAATACTGCATTCATTTGGGTAGGGTTTATTTTTACATCATATTTATTAGTTTGCCTGAAGTCACCTTCACTTCTGCTCCCTTTTTGAACAAACGAAGTATTGCCATTGAACCCAAACTCCACACCTGCCGCAATATTGAACTTATCATTTTTGCTGTGGTATTCAAGTAAAACAGGCACAGTGATATAACTTAAATCCATCCTATTTTTCTTGTAATGGTTAACAGAATCTATCCCTGCTCTTACAAAACCATACTTATCAAGATACTGCACCTGTTGCTTATTTGCATATTTTAGAAAATAAGTACTGCCTCCGATACCATAGCTAAACAATAACCTGCTTTTATAAATATTCATGCTTTGTTTTACAAAAGTAATATTAAGGTAAGCACTGTTGCGCATTCTTGGACTTAGGCTGTCTGACTTGCCTGCATCCTGAAAGACAGAAGCTGTGCCGATATCAATACTTGGAATAAAATAAGTCCTCAGGAATTTGTCCTTCTTTTCAGGATTTCCGTTTCTTAAATTTACTAATTTCTGTACCCATTTATTTGAATCCTTTTCATTCTCCTTTACGGTAACTTTAACTATTACTACTTCCTTTTTGACA
>JBBQIF010000028.1:0-13229 GCA_038324665.1 Bacteroidia bacterium | reverse complement strand
TACATGGGTCATACTTTTAATCAGGATGGAACTTATGAGATTTGTGTAACAGCTTATTCAGTTAACGGCGATTGCAAAACAACTATATGCAAAAAGGTAACTGTAAAAAAACCTTGCACCATTACCGTCGATTTTGAATTGGTAGCTGACGGACTTTCAATTAAAGCAAAAGCTAAAGCAAGCGAAGCTGCTAAGTTTGAGTGGAAGATCAGCGATGGATCAAGCGCTACCGGAGAATACATGGGTCATACTTTTAATCAGGATGGAACTTATGAGATTTGTGTAACAGCTTATTCTGCCAATGGCGATTGCAAAGCAACTATATGCAAAAAGATAACTGTAAAGAAACCTTGCAACCTTAATGCATATTTCCAATATGCTGTGAACTGTGATAGCAGTTATGTTAAACTATATGGCGTTGCGGATGGTGCCCAACTTTTTCAATGGACTGTTGCCGGTGTTGTTGTAGGAAATAACCGCTATATGGCCTGGAAATTTGAAAAAGCAGGAACATACGTGATTTGCTTTACAGCAAAAGATACTATCCATAACTGTGAAAAAACTTATTGTACAACTATAACTATTACCTGCCAAAGCCAGAAAAGGAGCAGTTCAACGGAGAATGTCAGCAGTTTTGAAAGTAGGATCAATGTTTATCCTAACCCAGGCACCGGTATTTTCAATGTTGAAAGTGCATCATCTTCGTCAGTATCGGTTTCTATAAAAACGATTGATGGTCGTGTGGTATATACACAGGAGATCGCCGGCACACAGCAGATCGACCTGAGTGCATTGCCTGTAGGTTGTTATATTTTTGAAGCAATAGATAACAATAAGGTTGAAACCAAAAAGTTGATAATACAGCGATAATTTTTCATCTCCTCTATTAAAAGGGTCGTTGTTAATTACAACGACCTTTTTTATGATTATTATAAATCATGTTTAAAAGTTTACGTTTAAACCTTCTTTTGTGCTCTTTTATCCCTTTTGTGGTTCAATGTTTTTAAGAAATTGTTATTGTTAGCAATAACTTTTTAGTACATGAACATATAACTTTAAAGTTTACTTTTAAACTTCCTTATATTGATAATTTAATAGTTTTTTATCTGAATCAATGCTGCTTAGTGGTATGTACTTTTATGTCCTTTTATGGTTCAATGTTCTAACCTGTATATTAAGTCAAACTTAAATCTCGTATTTTCACTGAATCTTGTAACTGAAAACCACAATTATATAAATTCCCTTCAAAAATTTGCATTAAATTTGCACTTATCCTACATAGTATGAAAAAATTCCTTAAAATTACCGGTATATCACTTCTTGTGATACTTGTTTTGCTTATAACAGCGCCATTTTTATTCAAAGGCAAGATTGTTACCCTCATTAAGGAGGAAGCTAATAAAAATTTAAATGCCACCCTGAATTTTGACAATGATATCAGTATCAGCTTGATCAGGAGCTTCCCCAAACTGAGTATTGCTATTGATAAATTATCCATTGTAGGTAAAGATTCTTTTGCAGGCGATACATTGGTGTACCTGCCGTCTTTAAAGGCCACTATGAACCTTATGAGTGTGATAAAAGGGGAGAAGATTGAGATTAACAGCATTGGGTTGAATCAACCTATGATAAATCTACTAGTGCTTCAAAATGGCAAAGCCAATTGGGACATTGCCAAAGCCGATTCTTCAGCGAAAGAAGATACAAGCGCTTCTAAATTTAATTTGGCACTTGACAAGCTAGAAATTATAGATGGCTATTTAAGTTATGATGATAAAAGTCTCACTTTTAATACTATTTTAAAGCATTTTAACCATGAACTCAATGGTGATTTTACCCAAGATAATTTTGTGTTAAAGACAGTGACATCAGCTAAGGAGTTTACGATGGGATATGGTGGTGTAGATTATTTGTATAAGGTTGCAACTGAAATGAAGGTGAACCTAGACATGGACATGAAAAACATGAAGTTTACATTCAGCGATAATGATATTCTCTTGAACGAGTTGAATTTAGGAGGAGAAGGATTTGTGGATATGAACGACAATGACATGGATTTCGATGTAAAATTCAGGACAAAGAAAACAGATTTTAAGACGATTATGTCCCTTGTGCCAGGGGTTTATTCCAAGAGTTTTGATAAGGCAAAGGCTAGTGGTAAACTGGATTTAAGTGGGTACTTTAAAGGGAAAATGACCGATGACCTAATGCCGGGATTCGGGTTAAAATTGGCCATAGAAAACGGGTTTTTCCAGTATCCAGATTTGCCTAAGTCATTAAATAATGTATTTGTGAATTTGGAAATAGATAATCCTTCCGGTATCATGAATAATACCATCATTAATCTCAGTCGTTTTGATGCCAATATTGCCGGAGAGCCTGTGTTTGCAAGATTATTGGTTAAGACACCAATGGCCGATCCTTACCTTGATGGGCAATTAAAAGGAAATATCAACCTCAGTGAATTTAGGAGTTTTATACCTTTGGAGCCAGCAACAGAAATAAGTGGATTGATAAAAAGTGATGTAAAGTTCAAAGGACATGTAAGCAATCTGCAAAATAACCAGTTAGAAAAGTTTAATGCTTCAGGGGTTTTATCGGCAGAAAACTTTCATTACAAAGACCCTGAAAATTTAAAACAGGGTACTACTTTAAATTCTGAGGTGACTTTTAACCCTACCACTGTTGAATTAAAAACATTGAAAGGCAATGTGGGAATGAGCGATTTCGATGCTTCGGGAAAAATTGATAATCTTTTTGGCTATATGCTGAAGGATGAAATGCTGAAGGGATTATTTAATTTTAATTCAAATTATTTTAATGCTAACGAGTTTCTTTCTGATGAGCAAGTTAAAAAAGAGCCAACTGCGGCGGATAGTGTGCCATTGCAGGCATTTGAAGTGCCAGCCAATATTGACTTTACACTTAACTCCAAAATAAATACCTTAATTTATGATAATTTAAAGTTGACTAATCTAGGTGGAACTATTTTATTAAAAGACCGGAAATTGTTGTTCAGTCAGTTGGGCGTTAATGTATTTAATGGTAGTTTGAATTTGAACGGTGAATACGATTCGCATAACCCGAAATTTCCTTTTAGTGATGTCGCATTAGGCATCAAATCCTTAGATATCGGGCAGACTTTTAGTTATTTCGATATGGTGAAAAAAATGATGCCAATTGCCAAATATACAGAGGGATTGTTCAATGCGGATGTAAAGTTGTCCAATAATTTCAACCAGGACCTAAGTGTTAATTACCCCACGGTGAGCGGTACCATCCAAATGGGCATAGCCGCGGCGGCGGTTAAAAATTTCCCAATCTTGAATATGATAGCAGATAAACTTAAGATAGATAAATTGAGGAATCTGACATTGAAAAACCTGAATTTTAAGTTGAACCTTCTGGATGGAAAAGTAGGATTGGATTCAATGATATTGCCTTTATGGGAAGGTGCTAAAGCTAAGATAAGTGGTTACAGCGCCCTTGACCAAAGTATGCAATATGTGGCAAAATTATCGATTCCACGCAAGGATTTCGGTCCGGCGAATATAGCGCTTAATAACCTCACTGATCAGGCTAAACAAAAAGGGGTGAATCTTACCCTGAGCGATATAGTTGATGTAGATGTAATCGTAAGTGGATTCTTCACCAAACCTGAGGTAAAAGTGAGTCTGCACGATGCAAAGAAAAACCTGATAGATGGCTTGAAAGACCAATTGAAGGACCAAATTGATGCCAAGAAAAAGGAAATGGAAGACAGGGCAAGACTCGAAGTAGAGAAAGCAAAACAGAAAGCCATTGATTCCCTTAACAAGGTGAAGCAAGACGCAATAGATATGGCAAAAATGAAACAACAGGAGCTAGAGCAAAAGGCAGCCGAAGAAAAGCAAAAGTTGGAACAAAAAGCCAAAGAAGAAGCTGATAAAGCCAAAGCAGAAGCTGAAAAAAAGGCAAAGGAGAAAATAAAAGGTGGATTGGATGGAATTTTGAAGAAGTAATAAGGCGATTTTGGTATGGGGAAAATTAGCAAAAGGATGCAACTACTCAATGTCAGACTGAGCTTGTCGAAGGCTGCTCAATGTCAGACTGAGCTTGTCGAAGGCTGCCAACTGGTTCCGCTTAACACATCACATACTTCTTCCCAGGCAAACTATTGATTACACCACTGAATTCAAGGTCCAAAAGGATTAAAGCCAACTGGCTTACATTGATTTGAGTTTCAAAATGAAGGTCATCAATTCCTTTTTCCCCCAGCCTTAGGTAATTCACCACTTTCAATTCCGGGTCGCTTAAATTTTGAAGCAGAGGAATTTGGGCAGGTTTGGTTTTTGTTTTGCTGTCCAGGTAACCTAATGTTTTCAGCAATTCATCTACATTATCTATTATCGCCGCTTTATTTTGTTGAATAAGCTTATTGCATCCCTGGCTCCAGGTGTCCGTGATTTTACCGGGTAATGCATAGACATCTTGGTTGTAACCATTGGCTATTTCGGCAGTGATGAGGCTGCCACCTTTGATGGCACTTTCCACTACGATTACAGCATCGCTCATACCTGCCACAATTCTGTTCCTTTGAGGGAAATTTTCCTTAACACCGGGGGCATTGAATCTGTATTCTGTTAGAAGACCACCATGTTCCAGCATTTCAATAGCTAATTTTCTGTTATCTGTTGGAAAGATGGTTTGTAAGCCATGGCCCAAAACACCTACTGTCTGCATACCATGCTTAAGACTGAATTTATGGGCATTGGTGTCTGTTCCGGAGGCAAGACCACTAATTACAAGAACATCATAAGGTTTTAAGGCTTCACATAATTGTTCAGTAAAATGTTTGCCATATACAGTGGCTTGACGGGTTCCAACTATAGAAAGCACCCTCTGGTGATTTAGGTCTGCATTGCCTTTGTAATAGAGCAAGATAGGGCTATCATCGTGGTTTTTTAGGCGGTAAGGGTATCTTTTGTCAAGATAAAATAGAGGCTCTATCTTATGTTTTTCTATCAGTTTTATTTCCTTATCTACCTCATCAAAATTATTGAATTTTGCAATGCTGTTCGCTGTGAATTCACCAATAGCCGGAATTTTTTTAAGGAATGATTTCTTTTCTGTAAAAACACCTTTTGCTCCTCCGCAATAACTAATCAGGTTTTTGGCAACCAAATCGCCTACCCCATCAATCATGGTAAGGGCTATCTCATAAGGTAATTCAGGGGACATGTGTTTGTTTTAGTTAGGAACATTGATGGCAGCCGAAGAATTATTTTAATTCCTGAACCACTCCATCATTTATTGCAAATATATTATTTCTCCAATAAATTTTATAGTCCTTCCAACAATTGTGGAAAAACACTTCAAGCTTAAATATTAAATCTGAACATCTGTAGCCTGGTCTTAAAGTATTTTTTTTAATAAATTTCGCCTTATGTTTGTAGTGCTTTATGTTAGACAACCATGATATTTCTAGTATCCTCACCCAATATGCAAAGTTGTACGAACTTCACGGTGGCAATTCCTTTAAGGTAAGGTCAGTTGCCGGGGCAGCCTATAATATAAAAAAGATAGGGGAGCCTTTGGCAGCAATGGATGAAGAACAATTAAACAAAGTATCTCAATTAGGAAAGGGATTGGTAGGCAAAGTATATGAAATTATTAAAACCGGTTCTTTTGAAGACTTAAATGATTTATTGGCCGCTACGCCAAAAGGAGTCCTGGATATATTGAAAGTAAAGGGGCTGGGACCTAAAAAAGTGGAGATACTCTGGAAAGAAGTTGGCATTGTTTCAATCCCCGATTTGCTGGATGCCTGTCGCGAAAATAGGTTGGTGGAGGTAAAAGGGTTCGGTCTCAAGACACAAGCTCAAATTATCAGTGATATTGAATTCAAATTTAACCAAGAAGGTAAATTCCATTGGGCAAAATTAAAACCTGTTGTGGCACTGATGGACAAGGTTTTTGAGTCGTCGACCAATATTGAACAGTATGAAGTTGCTGGAGATTACAGAAGAATGAATGATGTGGTAGAAAGTATAGATTATGTTTTAATCTGCGATGACATGCAAGCTGCTAGTGATGAATTGTGCGAAGGTGAATTTGAATTAGTAGATTGCGAAGATGGACATTATATTTTGAAATATGCGGAGGCCGTTACCGTTAATTTATTTCAGTCAACGGAAAGAAGCTGGGGCAATACTTTATTAGAAAAAACGGGTAATGAAGCTCACTTGGAAATGATTAATTATAAAAGTGTTGCTCTAGATTTTGATGATGAAAAAAAAATTTATAAAAGTCTTGGACTGCCATTTATTTTACCGGAATTGCGCGAGGGTTTAGATGAATTGAATCACTTGGATACCCAGTCGCAATTAATTACCTATAAGGATTTGAAGGGGGTATTGCACAACCACTCCACCTACAGCGATGGCTTGCATACGCTAGAGGAAATGGCTGTCCATGCAAAGACAATGGGACTCCAGTATTTTGGTATTTGCGACCATTCTCAAACTGCAGGCTACGCCAATGGTTTAAAGCCAGAGAGGGTATTGGAACAAATGCGGGAGATTGATAAGCTCAATGAAAAAATGGCACCCTTTAAAATATTGAAAGGCATTGAAAGTGATATTTTAGGAGACGGCAGCCTCGATTATACCCCCGATATATTAATGATGTTTGATATTGTAGTAGCAAGTATCCACAGTAATTTGAAAATGGAAATTGAGAAGGCACATCTTCGACTTAAAACGGCCATCGAGAATCCTTACACCACCATACTCGGACATCCTACCGGAAGATTATTGCTAATGCGACCTGGTTATCCCATCGATCATGCCTTTATCATCGATGCTTGTGTAGCCAATCATGTGGCTATAGAGCTCAATGCCCATCCATACCGCTTGGATATGGATTGGCGATGGATTGACTATGCCTTGAATAAAGGTGCATTTATCAGCATAAACCCTGATGCCCATAACCGCGAAGGTTTAAGTGATATGCAGTATGGAGTAAATGTTGCCCGAAAAGGCTATTTAACAGCTGCCCAATGCCTGAATGCCAAACCGCTTGATGAACTTCTTGAATATATTGAGCATAAAAGAAAACTTTCAATGGCATGAAAATTCTGATTTTAAGATTCAGCAGTATCGGAGATATCGTATTAACCACGCCGGTTATCCGTTGCCTTAAAACGCAGTTGAAAGATGCCACAGTTCATTATGCCACCAAGCAGCAATATTTGTCGCTACTGACTAAAAACCCCTATTTAGATAAAATTCATGCACTTGGGGATGATGCCGCTGCTTTTTTAAAAGAATTGAATGCTGAAAAATTTGATTTGATCATCGATCTTCACCATAATTTAAGGACTTTTTTAATTTGGGCACAATTGCGTAAAAGGCGATATGTATTTGATAAGATTAATATGGAAAAATGGATGATGACTTTTTTGAAAATAGACATTTTACCTTATGTGCATATTGTAGATCGCTATATGGCAACTCTTGAGCCATTAAAAATCACAAACGATGGAAAAGGGCTCGATTTTTTTATTGACAGGAGTGAAAACTTGAATGCTTTTGAGCTACCTACTTCTTTCGTTGTGTATGCCATTGGCGGGCAACATGCAACTAAAAAATTGCCTTTAAAAAAGCAGATTGAATTACTCAGGCAAATAGATGATAAAGTAGTATTGATTGGAGGGAAAGAGGATATGGAAGCTGGTAGTTTATTAAGCAGTGAATGTAAACACGCAATTAACCTGTGTGGCCAATTAAGTATACATCAAAGTGCAATGATTGTGGAGAAGGCATCAAAGGTGTTTACCCACGATTCCGGTATGATGCATATTGCTGCAGCCTTAAATAAATCCATTGTTTCTATTTGGGGTAATACCATTCCGCGATTTGGAATGACACCTTATTATGCTGAGAATATCCTTAATAGCACATTCGATGAGCTACCCCAAAATCCAAAATCTAAAATCATCGAAATCAAAAATTTGTCCTGTCGTCCCTGCAGTAAGATTGGTTATAATAAATGTCCTAGGGGGCATTTCAAATGCATGCTGGAAATAGATTTTGATGCTGAGTTTAAACAATAATGCTGTTTAGAAACCATTTGTGTCTATTACCTTTTTAATTTCTCCCACCCAAATTTTATAGGCTTGCTGATTGATATGACGACCATCAATTGTATATTCAGCTCTTAATCGTCCGTTTAATGAGAGCAATTTATTAAGGTCGATAAAATGCAATTTATTTTCTTTTGCCAGGTTAGAAAGCAGGTGATTGAGGCTGTCGATATTTGAATTATCAATACTATCATTTTCCCTGTTAAAGTTGAGGGTGCTTTGTATCACCGGTTCAATTTTAGCTTCCCTAAGCGTGTTAATAATATAAGTATAATTAGCAAATATAGTGGAAACCGGTATGCCGCATTTAATATCATTCGACCCACCTTGTATGAAGCATGTTGCAGGTTTAAAATCTGTAACGGCACAGTTGATGACATCTATCATTTGCGGAACTATAAAACCACTATAACCACTTTTTTTTATATCATCTCTATCTAATGATTCTGCCCAATCGCATGATTCGGTAAAGGAATCACCAAACATTACAATTTGATAGGTTGAAAGCTTATCCTTTAATGTCACTCGCATTTTATAACACAGTAGTATTAAAAGTATTATATTTAATGTAAGCGAAATAAAGAATAGCCAAATATTAGGACTTTTATTCTTCATTGCTGTAAACAAACATACTAAAAATATTGAATAATCACTGTGACAATGGATTGTTAGAGCAAAAAAGTCCTAACTGTTAACGTCAGGGCTTTTTTGTCAAAATGATTGATTTTTTTATATTTTGATCATGTGCCTTCCTATCTGCCCTGATTGTGTAACCAATTGATAGTAATAGTTGCCAGATGCTAAATTGGTGCCATCCAGTATTTCGGTATAACTTCCTTTTGCTAAATTACCATTCACCAATGTTTTCAGCAAGCGGCCCTGGTTGTCGAATAACCTTAATTCCACATGTCCACCCGGACTAATATATTCAATATTTGTAAAATCTTTAAAAGGGTTAGGGTAATTCTGTAGCAATGTCAAGGAACTGTTATTCGCAACCTTCCTAACATCCAGTGCCTTGTTGAATATAGCTAATGTGTCGAAGTGTTTTAAAAGTAGGGTTGAATCCGTTTTTGTAACAGGTGCCTCGAACCAGTCTTCTAATACTGAGGCATAAATTTGTCTGAAATCATATTGCATCGGTATATTATCGTTAACTGTAACAGAACCAGGAATTGTAGGGTTTGAACCTATTATGCCTGGAATCACATTCTTACCGAATACAATAACGGGAGCAGCAGCACCGTGGTCAGTACCGAGGCTTGCATTGCTCTTGATCCTCCTGCCAAATTCGCTGTAAGTCATGCCAGCAACCCTATCTGCAACACCCAATTGCTCACAATCTGCCTGGAATGCAGCAATAGCATCTGATATTTTTTTCCAAAGGTCGGCATGGGTGCCGGTGTCTGTGCTTCCGTTGTTTACTTGAGATGAGTGGGTATCAAATCCTCCTAAACTCACGGTATAAATTGGGGTAGTTAATCCACCTGCAATAAGGTTAGCAACAATTTTTAGCTGATCGCCGAGGCTGTTGTTGGTTGGGTAAGTTACCTTATTGGCGGCATTTTGGGCGGCTGCCTTGACAGTTGTATTATACTGTTGGGTTTGCTGTAATACCAATCTGACATAAGTTAATTCATGTCCTGCAGGGGTATTGGGTGCCGGATCAACTGTGCCCGTAACCAATTGATAAAATGTTGTTGGGTCGCTTATGGCCATTCCGGTGCTCACTGTGGGACCCATTAATGCAGTTGAAACAGAATAACCTATTGAAATGGCTAGTGGATCAGGGTCAACCACACTAGGATAACCAATTGGGAAGCCGGGATAGATGTCTTCAAGATATCTTCCTGCCCAACCACTGCTTAAATATTGATTGCTGTCACTGGCACTTTGCCATATATCAGTGCTCCTGAAGTGCGAGAAATTTGGTGAAGGATAGCCTACAGATTGTATAATGTTCACTTTTCCTGCATCAAACATGCTTCGCAAGCCTGTCATGGAGGGGTGCATACCCGTATTTGAATTCCCGGTTAACGCCAATACCTTATTCTGTTGGATCAAAATATTACCCCTTGCAGCAGATAAATTAGAATATTGGTCAATTGGAATAATGGTGTTTAAACCATCGTTTCCCCCGTTTAGCTGTATCAAAACAAAGACACGACCATTCTTTTTCGAAGCTCTTTTAATAGCCTCTAGCATTGGTGTGGAGGCCAGTGCCTTTATATCAATACCATTGACAAAAAACGGCAATAAGGCTGCAGGTATCGCTTTCTTTAAAAATTCTTTCCTTTTCATATTATTATGATGGGTTTAATAAGTTTGTAATAATTCAAAGTATTATGATAATTGATTTTCAGCTAGATCCAACAGGAATTTGAGCATAAAGGTTAAGGCATTTATTACTATCCCTTTTTTTGTAGCATCAGTTGGGTTTGCCAAGTAATCATTCCAAGCATTCGTCCAATAACTATCAGTTGATTGACCATAAAGTAAAGTGCTTTGTTTTAGGCTGGCTTTTGAAGTGCTTGAGAGGTCAATAGCATATAAAAGATCAATCGTATCCTGTATTAATTTATTGGGGTCTTCTGGATTTGAAAATTGTTTGGCAAATGCAATGATGTCTGCTTGTAATTTTATGGATCGGTATTGGTATCCATATATTAGTAATACGGTAATTTGGATTCTTTTAGGTAAGGTGTCGGAATTAAGCCACGATTCGGTGAACTGTGGGTTCTGGTAATAAGCAGGCCAGCCGGATACATTAGGTGGGTTGCCAATGGTCATACCTGAAAAAGAACCTAATGAGAACATCGCATAATAAGCCTGGTATTGGTTCTCAATCGGAGAAGTGGGATAAGTAAGGTTGAAATTTTTTGAAAATGTGCTAATTACCTCAATTGGGTTTTTAATGTTACATCCTAGGTTGTTGGCATCGAAAAAATGTTGACTCTTCAATAACGCAGTTACAATTGGTTTAATGTCCCAGTTTAGCTTGAAGTCATTTGCAAGAGGAATGATAATGTTGTTTTCAATATTTGAATCAATAACATAATACACAAAATAACGATAGAGTTTTCTTACAATAAATCTCGCCACAACATCACTTTTTGAAAAGATCATATTGATTAGGTCATCAGTTTCTATCGCACCATTTGTCCCGGTTTGACCTGTAATCGTTGTATTATTAAAAAAGGATGAGAAAGTTTTGTTGGAGGTTTCATGGTTCACTGCATTAAAGAAGGACGCAAAAGTGCTATTATTGATTCGCCAGCCTGTTAAGACTTTAGCGGCATTTTTCACATCATCTTCAGTATATTGACTGTCGGGGCCTTTGCCTAATGTAAATAGCTCCATTAATTCTCGGGCATAGTTTTCATCAGGGGCAGTTTTCGTGTTTAAATAACCATTGAGATATATAAGCATCGCAGAATCGACAGTAATGTCCTCGACAAATGTTTTGAAATTGCCAAGACAATTTGTCCTTAAAAGGTTATGGTGATTATAGGCAATCAAAGGGCTCTGAACATTTTCTACTTCAGTGGCAAAATGGTTGTGCCAGAACATGGTCATTTTTTCTCGTATATGCCTGTCAGGTCCCAGAATTTGCTGCATCCACCAACTATATAGAGATGATCTTCTTTGATTTGTAAAGTTATTATCCTCTGGGCCATTTACCCAAGTTTGACCTGCCAGAATATTTGGATCCTGAAGTTGGACGGTATTATACCCATTTAATGGTGGGGCGGGTTGAGTGCCAGGTACATTCATGATATAATCTACCGCATCGCTCATTGTCATTGCTGCAAAAAAATCAACATCTGATTTCGTAAAACCAAATAAAGCACGTCTTAATAAATGCTTTGCTTCGGCAGGACCCCAACTGCCAGAATAAGGTGCAATGGAAGCTATACCAAGATCAAGCCCTTCCGGTAGTTTTTGGTTTTGAAGGTCTAAAACCGGATCTTTTACAGGTGTTTTGTCTGTAAGTGTTTGTGTTATAAATGCTCTTCTTTCCATAATGCTGATTTATTTTTTATTAGACTACAAATTGTATTAAAGGTTGGATGTAAATGATATTAATCTTTTATCAAAAGTAAATAAAACCACCCATAAATAAAATTAACTTTTGAACAGTTGTTATTTTAATTGTCCTATTTTTTAGCGCCAACTAATGTTTTCAATGCTTGCAATTAACAGTATTAAGTTATTTGTTAAAAGTTATCAGGAAAAAAATATTTCATCCGCAAACAGCATAATGCTCTATCCCCTGTCTTTCCGAAAAAAAATTAGAAAGAAAAACACCTCACAACCACAATCTTTGCCAATTTTCCCTTGGTATTCTGAGCTTGTCGAAGAATGCCCATTGCTAATTGCCTCTAAATGCTAAGTTATTTGTTAAAAGTTATCAGGATTAAACCGTTCAGTATCTCAACAACATACTGATTCCAGCCATTGAATCCAAAATCCAAAATAAGAAAGAAATTTAAATAGCAACCACAATCTTTGCCAATTGCCAATTGCCAATTGTCCCCGCCCCCCACATATCAACAAAAAATGCAAACTATTGGAGGACACAATTATTAATCTTACTTTTGCACAAATTTTAAAAATACAATGCCCTATTTATTTACATCTGAATCAGTATCTGAAGGACACCCCGATAAAGTTGCCGATCAAATCAGCGATGCGCTTATTGATAATTTTCTGGCTTTCGACCCAGAAAGTAAAGTAGCCTGTGAAACTTTGGTAACTACCGGACAAGTAATATTGGCTGGTGAAGTAAAATCTAAAGCTTATCTTGATGTACAGACCATTGCCAGAGATGTGATTAAAAAAATCGGATATACCAAGAGTGAATATATGTTCGAAGCAAATTCATGCGGCGTTTTGTCTGCTATTCATGAACAAAGCCAGGATATTAACCAAGGAGTTGATAAAAAGAAAAAGGAAGAACAAGGTGCCGGCGACCAAGGAATGATGTTCGGTTATGCTACCAATGAAACCGCTAATTATATGCCTTTGGCACTCGATCTTGCACATGCTATTCTTTTTGAACTTGCCGCATTGAGAAGAGAGAACAAAGTGATAAAATACTTGA